>CAJAYZ010000862.1 GCA_903949225.1 uncultured Planctomycetaceae bacterium | reverse complement strand
GCGCTCGCGAAGGAAGCCGCGGCCGAGCCGATCGATCTGTTTCAAAGTGCCCTCCTCGTCGCCGCCCTCGACAACCCCGACCTCGATCTCGCCGGCTCCAAGCACGATCTCGATCGGCTGGCGGCGGAGGTCGCGGCGGCAGTGCCGGCTGGGGCTGACGACGCGGCGAAGCTCGCAGCGCTCGACCGGGTGCTGTTTACCGAGCTCGGCTTCCATGGCAGCCGCGGCGACTATTACAACCGCGCCAACAGCTATGTAAACGAGGTCCTCGACGATCGGGAGGGAATCCCGATCACGCTGGCGATTGTCTATATGGAGCTGGCCAAGCGACTGGGGGTGTCGATCGATGGCGTGGGGCTGCCGGGGCATTTTCTCGTTGGCCATGCCCCGGCCGGCGCGGAGCCGCGCTGGATCGATGTCTTCGACGGCGCGGCGATCCTCGATCGCGACGGCGTCGCCAAGCTCTACCGCGATCTCCAAGGCCGCGAGCTGACCGACGATCTTCTGGCGCCTGTCGGCCCGAAGGCGATCCTCGTGCGGATGATCAACAATCTCCTCTCGATCGCCACGCGCGAGGACGACGCCCCGGCGATGCACCGCTACCTCGACGCGATGATTGCCGTCGATCCCGACGCGGGGCGCGAGCGCGTGATGCGGATGCTCGTCGCCAAACGGCTGGGGCGAAACGACGCGGCCCGGGCCGACGCGCTGTGGCTCCTGGAGCGGGCCCCGGACGACATCGACCTCGCCGCCGTCCACCGCTTTCTCGAAGCCCTCGACCGCGGCGGGCGGTGAGGGGGAGCGGTTTCGGCGTGCGATCGCGGCAGGCTCGGAGGTAGAATGGGTTCCGCAAGCCCGGTCCCGACGGTTCGCCGAGGGGGACGCGTCGGGCGGATGAGGCCGTGAGGAGCGGGGAGGCGTTGGCATGAAAACGATTCGATTGTCCGAACGAGCCGGGGACGACGGTGTGCTTCACCTCCGCATTCCGGTCGGGTGCCCGGATGCGGAGTTCGATGCCGTCGTTGTCCTCCAGCCGTCGGATCCGCAAGGCGATCGCAGTGCAGGAAGCCATTCGTGGCCTGCCGGGTATTTCGAAGGTGTGGCCGGTTCGATCGATGATGAGACATTTGGTCGGCCTCCGCAGGGGAAGCACGAGCAACGCCTCGAGCTGCCATGAGATACCTGCTCGACACGAACACCTGCATTCGCTTCTTGCGGCAGCGTCACTTCAGGCTCGTGGAGCGTGTTCGCAGCCATTCGCCTTCGCAGGTGTGCGTCTGTTCGGTGGTGGTCGCGGAACTGTTTCACGGCAGTGAACGGAGCGAGCATCCGGCATCGAATCGCGAGAAGATCCTCGCGTTTCTTCGCCCCTTCGTCAGTTTTCCGTTCGACGATAAAGCCGCCGTCGTCCATGCGGCGATTCGCCGCCGCCTCGAAGCGGCCGGCAGTCCCATCGGCCCCTACGATTCCCAGATCGCGGCCATCGCGCTTGTGCATGGGCTGACGGTGGTAACCCACAACACTGCCGAGTTTGCCCGCGTCCCCGAGCTCAAGCTCGAGGATTGGGAGTCGGACTGGAAGGGCGCTGAAGGATTGTGCCGCGCTCCCGCGGGGCGCTTGGGCTCGGGAAAACGCGGCGTTTTCTCCGGACAACCGAAGCGGGAAAATGGTGATGGATGACTTTTTCCCCGGACCGTCTAAACTTTCTCCCGTCAGGAGAGAGTCGCAAGACCGCCGAAGGCTGAACGCTCAGGCAAACGGACTGACGACCGCACTGTTGGAGAGTGATGCTCGGGCTTAGGGCCAGGCATCCACCGAAGGGGCAAACCGAGGGCGCCGCCCGCGGCGAATCTCTCAGGTTCCAGGACAACAGGGTTCCCCCGGATCGGCCTCTGCGCCGATTCGATGCCAACCGGAGCCTTGTCATGTCCCGCCCCGCCGCCACCGTGAAGCCGCTCTCCTATCTCGAGAACGCGGCCGAGTTCCACGCCCGCCACATCGGCCCCGACGCTGCCGACGAGCGCCACATGCTCGATTTGATCGGCGAGGCTTCCTGTGAGTCGCTTGTCGCTGGGATCGTGCCGGCGAGCATCGCCCGCCGTCGCCCGATCGACATCCCCGCCGCGATCCCCGAAGCGGCGGCGCTTGCGGAGCTGCGGGGCATCGCCGCCCGCAACAAGATCCTCAAGAGCTTCATCGGCCAGGGCTATCACGGCACGCACACCCCCGGCGTGATCCTCCGCAACATTCTCGAAAACCCTGCCTGGTACACCGCCTACACCCCCTATCAGGCCGAGATCAGCCAGGGGCGTATGGAGGCGCTGGTCAACTTCCAGACGATGGTCTGCGAGCTTACCGGGATG
>CAJAYZ010000861.1 GCA_903949225.1 uncultured Planctomycetaceae bacterium | reverse complement strand
CGTGCCGGGGGTGCAGAGGTTCGCCGTCGTCCGCTCCCCCTCGGGAGCGCCGCCGAGAAACTGAACCTCGATCGACGCCGGGAAATCCTGGTCGAGCGTCATGCCCTTCGGATCCTCGCCATGGAGCATCACACCAGAGTTGCGGATCGCCCAGCCCGGTCCCCCCGGGCACTGCTCACCGGTGAAGCGGTAGTCGATCCGGAGCTTGTATCGGGAAAACGGCTCGGCAAAGAACAAGTGGCCGAACTTCTCCCCGAAGGTCGGATACTTGGCGGGGTCGTAAACAACCTTGAGCACGCCATCCTCGACGCGGAAGGTGTCGCCATAGTTTTCGCCGAGGGCCTCGCCGCGGATCTTCGGCGTCCAGCCGGTGAGATCCTTCCCGTTGAACAGCGGCCGCCAGGCCGGCTCTTCGGCGTGGCCAACTCCCGTGGCACAGGCAGCGAAGCTTCCCACGAGGGCCAGGATCACCACCATCCAGCGGAGGCGGGGGGACCGACACGAAGACGACATCTTCAGGCTCCAGACGGGACGGTGGGACGACGCGAAAACGGGCGCGCACCCTGGCGCCCGAGCTTCCAGCATACCCGGCCGCCGGGCTGACGCCCTGCCCCACATTCCCTTCGATTCAGCCCCGCCCCGGCGGGGCGAGGCTGACGGTGACGGTCTTCGTTTCGAGGTAGGGGTCGAGGCCCCGCTCGCCGAGTTCGCGGCCGAAGCCCGATTGCTTGAAGCCGCCGAACGGGGCGGCGGCGTCGAAGACGTCGTAGCAGTTCACCCACACCGTTCCCGCCCGGAGCCGGCGGGCGACGTCATGCGCCCGGGCCACATCGCGCGTCCACACCGCGGCGGCGAGGCCGAAGTCGGTGGCGTTGGCGCGGCGGATCAGTTCGTCGCTGTCCTTGAAGCGGAGTACTGAGAGGACGGGGCCGAAGATCTCCTCACGGGCGATCGACATCGAGTCACTGACGTTCGTGAACACGGTCGGCTCGATGAAGAAGCCCTTCGTGCCGTGCCGCTTCCCGCCGGTGGCACACGTCGCCCCTTCGCGCTTCCCGGCCTCGATGAAGCCGAGGATCTTGTCGAACTGCGCCTTGTCGACCTGCGGCCCCTGCTCGGTGTCGGGGTGGAACGGATCGCCGACGCGGCGCTTCCGCGACAGCTCCACGACGCGCTCCACGAAGGCATCGTGGATCGAGTCCTCGACGAACAGCCGCGACCCAGCGCAGCAGCACTGCCCCTGGTTGAGATGAATGCCGACATGGGCCCCCGCCACGGCCGCATCGAGATCGGCATCGGCAAAGACGATGTTGGGGCTCTTCCCCCCGAGTTCGAAAGTCAGCCGCTTGAGGCTCGTCGCAGCCTGCCGCATGATGATCCGCGCCGTCTCGCCGGAGCCGGTGAAGGCGATCTTGTCGATGCCCGGATGGTTGACAAGCGCGGCCCCGGCCGTCGGCCCGTAGCCGGGCACGACGTTGATCACGCCGTCGGGGATCCCTGCCTTCTGCGCCAGTCGCGCGAGCCTCAGGCAAGTCAGAGGCGTCTGCTCCGCAGGCTTCATCACGATCGTGCAACCAGCGGCAAGGGCCGGGCCCCACTTCCAGGCAACCATGAGGATCGGGAAGTTCCACGGGATCACCTGCCCGACCACCCCCACCGGCTCGCGGCGTGTGTAGCAGTGGTAGTTGCCGTTGATCGGGATCGTCGAGCCCTGGATCTTGTCGGCCCAGCCGGCGTAGTAGCGGAGGCACTGGACGGCCAGCGGGATGTCGATCGCCCGCGCATCGGCGACCGGCTTGCCGTTGTCGAGTGACTCGAGCGCGGCGAGATCATCAATTTCGGCTTCGATCAGGTCGCAGAGCCGGTGCATGAGCCGGCCGCGCTCACGGGCGTCCATCCGTGGCCAGGGGCCCTCGTCGAAGGCGGCCCGGGCAGCCTTCACCGCTGCTTCGATGTCGGCGGCATCCCCTTCGGCAACGTCGGCAATCGGTTCTTCGGTGGCGGGATTGACGGTGGCGAAGGTCCGGCCGCTGCGGGCGGGGACCCACTGTCCGTCGATGAAGAGTTGAGTCTGGCGAACCTGGGCAGGCCCGGGGCCCCGGGAAGCGGGAGGCGTGGCAGTGGCCATGGGACGATCTCCTGGGGCTTGATTCCCTGAAAAGTTGCCCCCGTCAGGCTACCTGCTGTAGGATCAAAGCGACAATATTCGGGGCAGCACGCGTGGTGCTGCCGGTAAAGACTCCCCCCGGCATTCCTGCCGGAGGGTTCGTATCCAGGAGAATCGAACTGATGCGCAAGGCTTTCTTGATGGCGGTGGCGCTGGTGCTCGGCGTGGCCGTGACGGCTTCGGCCGAAGTGACCAGCGGCCCGCAGGTCGGTGATTCGGTCGGCGCGTTCACGGTGACGAAGGTCGCTGGCAATGCCGACGACGGTGTCGAGGCTGGCAAGAGCCTCTGCTACCGCTGCAAGATGGGTCAGCGGCCGGTGGTGATGGTGTTTGCCCGCACCGCCGATCCGAAGCTCGCCAAGCTTCTCAAGAAGATTGAGGAAGAGGTCGAGGAGCACCAGGCCGACAAGCTCACGAGCTTCGTCAACATGATCGGTGGCGATGCCGAGACGCTCACGAAGCAGGCAGCCGAGTTCGTGAAGGCCAACGACCTCAAGCGGATCGCCTTCGTCGTCCCCGAGGACGCCAAGAACGGCCCCGAGGACTTCAAGATCGCCGCCGACGCCGACCTCACGGTCGTCTGCTACAAGGGTGGCAAGGTCAAGACGAACCACGCCTTCTCGAAGGGCCAACTCGACGACGCCACGATCGACGCGGTCGTGAAGGCCTCGTGCGCCCTGGTCGAGTGAGGCTTCTTTGTCTCGGCTGATCGGATTCGATCAGCCACGAATCCAAGGACGGCCCGGGAGAACTCCTCCTGGGCCGTTTTTTTTTGCCCGCCAGCCCTTCCGCCCCAGCTTTTTTCCCTCCCCTCCCCCCCATGACGCATCCCGAATCGGCGGGTATAGTTGGGGAGGTTTCCCCTGGGAGTTCCCCGGGTGGCTTCCGCAGGGCAGCGTAGCTCAGTTGGTTAGAGCACCGGCTTCATAAGCCGGGTGTCGCCGGTTCAAGTCCGGCCGCTGCTAGTGACTTTGGAAGACCGTCGGTTCTCGACGGTCGGTGCGGAGGGCTTGGGTTCACCCTGGGACCCGATCAGCCGGGTGTTACTCGGCGCCGCGTGACTCGCCTTTCTTTCTCCATATCGGGACACTCCCGAGGAAAAGTCGAGGTTGGTCACGGGATTCCTCCGCCACATCGAGCGACGGGACCATCGATCCACGGCCTCCTACTCGGCAGCATCCGCCACCACGTCCCAAACCGGAAACGGGTCTTCGAATCGGAGCCAGGCCTCGCGTCCGAAATGGACCTCGGCATCGGTCAGACAGCAGCGGTCGAGCTGTCGGAGCAGGTCAGGCGCAAGCTTCGCCCCGATGATCACCAGTTCCTGCCGCCGATCGCCCCAAGGCTCCTGCCATGTCTCCGAGATCTCGGCCTCGTCGACTTCCTCCGGCCACTCCTCCCGAGGCGCCGTCGCCAGCCAGCAGCCACCGGGCTGAAGCGTCGACACCGCGCCCGCACTCGACCAGATGCCGGCGACGTCGGGTCTTGTCGCCAGCCAGACGAAGCCCTTCGATCGGATGACATCACCGAAGGCCGGGCCGGTGACGAGATCCCAGAATCTGCCGGGATGCAACGGCCGCCGCGCCCGAAACACGACGCTCCCCAAGCCGTACTCTTCGGTCTCCGGAACATGCTCTCCCCGCGGTTCGGCCAGCCAGCCGGGCTGATGGCTGGCCTGCTCGATGTCGAACAGCCCGGTCCCCATCACGGCCGTCAACGGAACCCGTCCGTGATCCGTTCGAAGGATCGTTGCCTGAGGGTTGAGGTGTCCGAGGATCGCCTCGAGTCGAGCGGCTTCTGCTGCGGAGACGAGATCGGTCTTGTTGATCAAGATCACGTTGGCACACTCCACCTGATCGACGAGGAGTTGCACGATGTCTCGGGAGTCGTCGCCGTTGAGCCCGATACCGCGATCGCGGAGCTCGTCCCGCGAGCCGTAGTCCCGGAGAAACATCATGGCGTCGACGACCGTCACGAGCGTGTCGAGTCGTGCCAGTGACGACAGGCTTTCCCCCTGTTCATCGGCGAACGTGAACGTCTCGGCCACCGGCAACGGTTCCGAGATGCCGGTGCTCTCGATGAGGAGGTAGTCGAACCGCCCCTCCCGGGCGAGGCCGGCAACCTCCTCGAGGAGATCCTCCCGAAGCGTGCAGCAGATGCAACCATTGGAGAACTCGACCAGCTTCTCCTCGGTTCGGCTCAGCCGCGCGGCCGGGGCGGCCAGCGGCCCCCCCACGAACCGGGCATCGATGTTGACCTCGCTCATGTCGTTGACGATCACGGCCACCCGCAGGCCGGCCCGATTGCTGAGAATGTGGTTGAGCAGCGTTGTCTTACCAGCCCCGAGGAAACCGGAGAGCACGGTGACTGGCAGCCGCGGATCGCTGGCATCCGGAACGGTGGCTGGGCGGGGCGGGTGTCTGGGAAGCAGATCCATGGCAGAACTCCGGAAGGGTTTCTTCGCGACAGCCCATGGAGCCTACCGCTCTTGCATACGTTATGCAACAGCACACGACGGTCACTTTTGATACCGTCCCGGAGACGGCCAAGCCCCCTCGGCTGTTCCTGCGGTCGATCTTTGTCGCGGACCGTCCGTCAGGCGAGCAGCTCGCGGATCACCCGCGCCGGCTCGACGCCGGTGAGCTTCTGATCGAGGCCCTGGAAGAGATACGTGAGCTCTTCGTGACCGAGGCCGAGGAGGTGGAGGATCGTGGCGTGGAGATCGCGGATCGGCACTTTGTTTTCCACGGCATTGAAGCCGAAGTCGTCGGTGGCACCGTAAGCCATCCCGCCGCGCACCCCCCCGCCTGCCAGCCAGACTGAAAATCCATACGGGTTGTGATCGCGGCCGTCGGAGCCTTCGGAGGTGGGCGTACGACCGAACTCTCCCCCCCAAGTCACCAGCGTCGAATCGAGCAGCCCACGAGCCGCGAGATCCTCAAGGAGCCCGGCGATCGGGCCGTCGGTCTGGAGGGCGTTTGTCTGGTGCTGGCCGTCGTTGTTGCCATGGGTGTCCCAGCCGACATTGCCGCCGCCGTGGTAAAGCTGCACGAAGCGCACGCCGCGTTCCACGAGCCGGCGGGCGATCAGGCACTGCGTGCCGAAGGAACGAGTCTCGTCGCGGTCGAGGCCGTAGAGCCTGTGGGTGGCGGCGGTCTCGCGGGCGAGGTCGATCGCCTCCGGCGCCGCCGACTGCATCCGGAAGGCGAGCTCGCCGGCGGCGATCCGAGCCGAGAGCCGGTCATCGCCGGGCCGCGCGGCCGCGTGCTGCCGATTGAGCGATTGCGCGAAGTCGAGGAGCCGGCGGGTGTCGAGGGAGGGAGCCGTGGCGGCGCGACTCAGATGGAGGATCGGGGGAGTGACGCTGCGCAGTTCGGTGGCCTGATGGACCGCCGGCAGGAAGCCGGCGCCGTAGGTTTCCGGGCCACCTTTGAGCGGCCCGTCGCGCATCACCACGTAGCCCGGCAGATCCTCCGCCTCCGATCCCAGGCCATAGGTGCACCAGGCCCCAAGGCTCGGCCGCCCCATCTGCCGGTTGCCACCGTGCATGAAGTACAGGGCCGGAGAGTGATTGAACTCGGTGTGGTGGCAGCTGCGCACGACGGCCAGCCGGTCGGCATGGGCCGAAAGACAGGGATAGAGATCGGAAATCTCGAGGCCTGATTGGCCGCGACGGGCAAACGTCCGTCGGCTCGCGAGCACCTTCGCCGTGCTCGTCTTCGTGAACTCGAGGTCGAGCGAGCCAAAGCTCTCCGGTAGCGTCTGGCCGGCGTAGCGGGCCAGCATCGGCTTGGGATCGAAGGTGTCGAGTTGGCTCGGGCCCCCATGCATGAACAGCGAGATCACCGCCCGGGCCTGCGGGCGATGATGAGCCCGGCGGGGCTCGAGCGCATGGATAGCCAAGCCCTCGCGGCCGAGAACGCCGAGCGCCGCTAGCGCGCCGAAGCCGAGGCCAGACCGGGCGAGGAGGTCGCGGCGCGAGAGCGATGACATGGATTGGGAAAACATGGCGAGTGCTTCAGGCGTTGGGTCGGCAGACTGGGGCCGACATCGTTCCATCGACGTTCAATCGACGTAGACAAACTCGTTGGCGTTGAACAGCGCCAGGCAAAGCTCGATCCAGACGTCAGCGGTCGGCTTCTCCGGTCGACTGAGGAGAAACGCCCGTGCCGATGCCAGCTCATCGGCCCGGATCGGGCGGGCGAAAACAAGAAGCCAGGCCCTGTTGAGACGGCTCTCGATCGAGTCGGGCTCCTCGCGGAAGAGCCGATCCCTGAGGGCGGTCGCCTGCTCGACAGGAAGGTCGCCGTTGAGCATGGCCAGCGACTGCCCAGGCACGGTGGTCGATTGCCGGACCGGACAGCCAACGCTGTTGGGGGGCTGGTCGAAGGCTTCGAGAAGCGGCATTCGGAAGGAACGCCGATTGAGCATGTAGATGGCACGCCGGTTTTGCGCTTCCGTGGCCTTCCACTTGTTTTCTCGCGGATTGCCGTTGATGTCGTAGAGGCCCTGGAGTTCCTCGTCGGTCAACGGCGGCTCGAACGGCTCATCGACCGGCCGCCGATCGAGCCGGCCGGACGCTTCGAGGAGCCGATCCCAGACCGCCTCCGCCTCCATCCGCCGGCGCGGAAAGCCGGCGAGGAGAATGTTTTCCGG
>CAJAYZ010000860.1 GCA_903949225.1 uncultured Planctomycetaceae bacterium | reverse complement strand
TTGCGGCCGAGGCGCGTCGAGACGACGCCGTTGTTCCAGGCGGTGGCGTTGCCGACGCGGGTGGCGGTCAGGCCGTTGTTGAAGAACGTAAACCGGCCGACCGAGGTGCCGACGAGGCCATTGCCGGTGAACGTGAACGGCCCTTCCGAGACGGCATAGCCGCCGAAGTTCTCGGCGGCTGGCGACTGCGCGATCACTGCATCGCCGCCAAAGCTGGCCAGGGTAATCGCCACGCCGGCAAGAAGAGCCCGAAACCCTCGCGTCATGATCACTCCCTCAAGCGACCGCTCCGACCTTCCCTTGATCGTATCGACCGCTCCGGCCGGAAGCGATTCACCGAGGCCGCAGAAGCCGGAGATGCCGGCTGGAGGGGACGCGCCGCGGCCGATCGACCCGCCACGACTGGCGGCGCATGCACCCCGCCGACGCCAGAGGGCGTCGCGGCCAGACCGACCTATAATTCGGTCGGAAGCATCGTCCGGCAATTCCGCCGGAGGGCATCGTCCGGCAATTCCGCCGGAACCGCCATTCGCACCCTGGGCGGTGCGACTTGAGCCATTCGCACCCTGGGCGGTGCGACATAACCTGTTCGCACCCTGGGCGGTGCGACGAAATCAGCCAGCAAATGCCTCGTCTTGGACTCGAACCAAGAACCCTCTGATTAAGAGTCAGATGCTCTGACCAGTTGAGCTAACGAGGCTGACACGCAAACTTTAACCGTCGTCGGGCGGGAGAACAAGGGGCCGGAAGAGCGGGGTTTCGGCCCCTCGGGGCCCAAAACCTAGTTCTTCGATCGTTCAGAGGCGGTTTCCGCGTTGAGGCATTCTGCGTTAACCGCTACATTCCGCGCTTCCCGACCGGCTTCGGCATCACCTGCCCAGTACGGTCACAAGCCCCGGTTCCCGCATCTGGAGGATGGATTCGATGGGTAGGTTCGACGGTCTCAAAGGTGTCGTCCTCGGTGTCGCCAACGACCATTCGATCGCCTGGGCGATCGCCAAAGAGATCCTCGCCGAGGGGGGGCAGATCGGCTTCTCCCACCTCCCCGACCGCCCCGACGACGAGCGGCAGCGGAACCGTCGCCGCGTCGCGATGCTCACCGACCCGGAGCCGAACGCCAAGTTCCTCGTGCCGATGGATGCCGGCAGCGACGAACAGATCGCCGCTGTCATGCAGCGGGCGAAGGATGAGTTCGGCACGATTGACTTCCTCGTCCACTCGATCGCCTACGCCCCCATGGAAGACCTCAAGGGGGAGACGACCAACTGCAGTCGCGAAGGCTTCCGGGTGGCGATGGAGACGAGCGCCTACAGCCTCCTCGCCGTCGGCCGCCTCGCCCGCGGGATCCTGTCCGCCGACAGTTCCATCCTCACCCTCACCTACTTCGGTGGCGAGAAGGTGGTTCCCGGCTACAACATCATGGGCGTCTGCAAGGCCACCCTCGATGCCTGCGTGAAGTACATGGCCTACGACCTCGGGCCCGCTGGCGTCCGCGTCAATGCCGTGAGCGCGGGCCCACTGCGGACGCTTGCCGGCCGCGGCGCCGGGGTCGATGAGATGCTCGGCCTCTATCAGCACATGTCGCCGATGGGGCGGAACATCACCCAAGGAGAAGTGGGGAAGGCAGGGTCGTGGCTCCTGTCGCGCGAATCGCTCGGGATCACCGGCGAGATCCTCCATGTCGATGCCGGCTACAACATCATGGGTTCGCCCGGCCGGCTCCTTGAGCTCGTCAAGCAGCCCGAAGCGTGAGCCAACCTTCCGCGCCGACCGTCATCGCAGTGGCCGTGGTCCTCTCGGCTGGCAGTGTTCTCGTCGGCAGACGCCGTGACGACGCGGCCGATGCGCCGGGGCGGGACGAGTTCCCCGGCGGGAAGGTGGAGGCGGGGGAAGCTGTTGAGCTGGCAGCGGCCCGGGAGTGCTTCGAGGAGAGCGGCATCGCGGTAAACATCGGTCAGCGGCTCCATGTCGCTCGGGCGAACTCGAGCGGGGGGCCGATCGAAATCCACTTCCACCGCGCCGCGCCCGTCGACGCCGACGTTTCTCCGCAGCCACCGTTCATCTGGCTGAAGATCGAAGACCTCACGCGTTGTCGCTTCCCACCGGCCAATGCGGAGGTCATACGGCTGCTCCTCGCCGGTGAACACCCCGGCTGACCGGCTCACGGCGGATCCCATCCCCCGCGGCTCCAGGGATGGCAACGGCAGATCCGCCGCAGGCCACGGAGGCTGCCGCGGACAGCGCCGTGAGATTGAAGGGACTCGAGGAAGTAGACGCTGCAGGTTGGCCGGAACCGGCAGGTCGGCCCAAGGAGCGGGCTGAACAACCGCTGATAGATGCGGATCAGCACAGCCAAGAGCGCAACGACGCCGCGGTCGAGCATGGCCACCCACGAGGGTCTGCCCTTGGCTCTCATCGGCGGCGAGGCTTCGTGGGAACGACCGGGGGAACCTCGGCATCCCGGTAGGCCGGACGCAAGACGATCCTCGTGGCGAGCGCGACGAGCATGCCCTCGACCTTCGCCGCTCCATCAGCCCCGCCGGGGGCCGCACCCGAGCGGACGACGACGAGGTAATCGTGCCCGGCGGGGATTCGCTTGCGGGCCACGCGGAACGCCTCCCGCAACCGGCGTTTCCAGGCGTTGCGGACCACGGCGTTGCCGATCCGTCGCGACACCGACATCCCCAGCCGGGCCGGCGACGGCCTGACGCTGGCTTGGAGAGGGCGAGGGCAGGCGTAGAGCACCAGCGCCCCCTCGGCAGCACTCCGCCGGAAGCGGTAGACGCGGTCGAACTCCGACGGCCGCAGGAGCCGAGAGGCTTTCGGAAACGACTCCCCGCCGCCGCTCACCACGTCAGTCCGGGGCGTGGCGGAGGCGCCCCCTCTTCTGCAGCCTTCGCGGCCGTGAGGAGATTCTTGGCGACGTCGGGAGCGAGCGTGTTGATCGGGAGCACAATCTGCACCTCGGCGATCAGATCCCCCTTCGCACCGTTAGCGTGCCTGACTCCCATGCCGGCGGCCCTGAGCTTCCGTCCGCCACTGGTCATCGGCGGGATCCGCAGGCTGATCGTGCCCCACGGCGTTGGCAGATCGACCTTCGCCCCCTCCACGGCCTCCGAGAGGCTCATCGGGAGCGTCACCTCGAGCGTGTCGCCGTCGCGCCGATAGACCGGATGCGGTTCGATCCCCACCTCGAGGAGCAGGTCGCCGGCAGGCCCACCCCCTCGGCCCGGCATCCCTTGACCGCGGACCCGCATTCGGGCGCCGTCGGGGATCCCCTGGGGAATTGTGACGCTGATCGTCTCCTTGCCGGAGTCGCGTTCGAGCCGGACGTCGGTTTTGCCGCCATCGATGGCGAGCCGGAAGGGGATATCGATATGTGTCGTGATGTCTTCGCCCGGTTCCTGGACCGGCTTCCGCCGGGATCGCGTCTTCCCGGCTCCGCCACCGCCCCCGAACAGATCACCGAATCCGCCACCAGCGCCGCCGAACAGGCTCTCGAGATCGATCTCACCTCCTCCGAACGGAGCCGCTCCGCCGCCCCCTGGAAAAGGCCCCCGGCCGCCACCCCATCCGCCCCTCGGCCCCGCGTTCCCTGCGCCGACCCCCTCGAAGGCGCTGCCGTAGCGGTCGTACATCTCGCGCTTGCTCGAGTCGTTGAGCGTGTCAAACGCCGTCTGGACCTTCTTGAACTTCTCCTTCGCGGCGTTGTCATCGGGATGGAGATCGGGGTGGTACTTCCGCGCCAGTTCCCGGTAAGCCTTGCGGATATCCTCGGCCGATGCCGTCCGCGGCACCCCGAGCGTCTGGTAATGATCGTCAGCCATCAGGCTCCGCCACTCTCGGGTTCGTCGGTCTGGCCTCGGCCCGTTGAAATGGGCGCGAAACGGGCCATGGAAGGCTTGAGTTTACGAACGCGGCACGAGCCGCTTCAAGGCAAGGGCGCCGGGCGGCGGCCCGAACGGCTCACCTCCTCCCGGGACGCCTGGGGCGACGCGCCGCGGTCGTCGCCTCCCCCCCTTCACCACCCCCCCGGGCCGTATCGGTGAGGCCCGGTGGCTCCCCCTTCTCGTCAAGGAAGTACGCCTGGCAGCGCACCGGGGCTTCGCCCGCCGCTGGCTGGATGAGCCGGAAACTCCCATCGGGGGCCATGACGCGCGCCCGGGTGTTGTCGGCCAGATAGACAGGGATGATTTCCCGGAGGATCCGCGTCACGAGCGCCGGCGTCTCGATCGGCACCATGATCTCGACCCGGCGGAAGAAATTCCGCGGCATCCAGTCAGCGCTCGAGATGTAGACCTTCGCATCCTCGTCGGGGCCGAAGATGTAAATCCGGCTGTGCTCAAGGAACCGATCGATGACGCTCCGGACCCGGATTGTCTCGCTCAATCCCGGCACCCCGGCCCGCAGCGAACAAATGCCGCGGGGCACGATGTCGATCGGCACGCCTGCCCGGCTGGCCCGGTAGAGGGCCTCGATGACGTGGGGATCGACCAGGGAATTGAGCTTCGCGAAGATCCGCGACGGCCGGCCGGAACGGGCCAAATCGGCCTGATCGTCGATCAGCTCGATCGTCCGCCGGTGAAGGTCATTGGGGGCGACGATCAGCTTCCGCCACCGATGCCCCTGCGAGTAGCCGGTGAGGAGGTTGAAGACGGCCGAGGCATCCTCGGCGATCTGCTCGTCGGCCGTGAACAGGCCGAGGTCGGTGTACAGCAGGGCAGTCGTGGGGTTGTAGTTGCCGGTGCCGAGGTGAACGTAGCGTCGCAGCCCGTGGCCTTCGTTGCGCACCACCATCGACAACTTGCAGTGGGTCTTCAGATCGAGAAACCCGAACACGACATGGACCCCAGCCCGCTCCATCTGCCGCGCCCAGCTGACGTTGTTGGCCTCGTCGAAACGGGCCTTGAGCTCGACCAGCGCCGTGACGTGCTTGCCCGACTCCGCCGCCGCGATCAGCGCCCGCGAGATCGGTGAATCGCCGGAAGTGCGGTAGAGCGTCTGCTTGATGGCGAGCACGCGGGGATCCGCGGCGGCACGGGTGACGAACTCGACTACCGGATCGAAAGACTCATAAGGATGGTGGAGGAGGACATCATGCGAGGCGATCTCGGCGAACAGGTCGTCACCGCGGCGCAGGCCTCGGGGCATCCGCGGCGTGAACGGCGCGTCGTGGAGGAGCGGGTACCCGGGGAGCTTATGGAGCTCCCACAGACAGGTGAGATCGAGGGGGCCGTCGATGCGGTAGACCTCTCCGTAGCTTTCGCCACGCCCGTCATGGAGCTGCTCGTCTTCGATGATCGTCCGTGCCACCGAGTCGTCTGCCGACCGCGCCGAGACCTCGATCCGCACCGCCTGCCCGCGCTGGCGCGCCTTGAGCCGCTCCTCGATGAGCTTGAGCATGTCGTCTGACTCCTGCTCGAGGAGCTCGAGATCGCTGTCGCGGGTGATCCGGAAGGTGGTCCAGGAGAGGACGGTGAACCCGCCAAAGAGCTGCGACAAGCGGGCCGCGACGAGATCCTCGAGAAGGACGAAGCGGTGCTGCCCGGGGATGTCGCAGCCGACGTTCACGAACCGCGGCAGCACCTGCGGCACCTGGACGACGGCGAACAGCCGCTTCGGCCCGAGCCCCTTCTCTTGTTCGAGTTGGGCGCCGATGTAGAGCCCGCGGTTGTGGTAGCGCGGTGAGGGATGGGCGGGATCGACCGCCATCGGCGTGAGGATCGGCAGGGCGCGCTCGGTGAAAAAACGGTCGACACGGGCCAGCTGCTGCTCATCGAGATCACCGTAACGAACCAATTGAAATCCCTCGGCCACCATGGCTGGCGCGATGCTCTCCTGAAGGCAGCGGTATTGCCGGGCAACGAGCTCTTGGGTGCGGTCGGCGATCCGCCGCAGTTGCTCCAGAGGGCCGGTGCCGTCAGGGGGCGTGTCCTGTGGGGCGCTCTCGCCGAACGCCTGCTCGCGCACCCCCGACACGCGCACCATGAAAAACTCGTCGAGGTTCGAGCTGAAGATCGCGAGAAACTTCAGCCGTTCCATGAGCGGGTTGGCAGCGTTCTCCGCCTCCTCGAGGACGCGGAGATTGAAGTCGAGCCAGCTCAACTCACGGTTGATGAAGCAGTCGGGGGTGTCGGTGATGCCGGCCGGGGCGTCGGAGGTGGTCATGGCGTGGGGCGTGCTCCGGTCTGGTGGCGTCGTCCGGTGGGAACGAAAAAAGTGCTAAACAAGGGTCTTGTCCGCCGATCGGGCGGCGGCGTGGAAGGCATGGATGCCTGAGGAAGTTTACCCACCCTGACCCAGTTGCCTTCGGATCCTCGCTTCATCCTCACAAACAGCACAGCCCCACTGGAGACGGCCCGGCGTCCTGACGCCGCTACCAACCGCCATGCCACCAAGCCCCCCCCACGATCCGTCGTCGGAGCTTCCCTGGAAGGATGAACCTCATTCCAGGCCGGGAAGCCGGGGATGGTGTGTGGCCGAGGCCTGTCGACTCGAGGCGACCGCGGAGAAGCCGGGGAATGTCCATCCAAGAGCGTCGTTTGCCGATCTCGACCATGCCGACTTGGTCGCCGCGGGGCGGGCGATCGCCCCGGCGATCGAGGCCGCGCCGTCCCAGCCCCTCGGGCGGACGATCCTCGCGGCGGTGTCGGCGTCGCGCCGCGTGACACGATCGAATGCCAATCTCGGCATCATCCTTGCGATCGCGCCCCTGGCAAGCGTCCCCGGCGCGGAGGCTGGCCGGCCGTTCCGCCCCGACGACGTCGCCGCGGTGCTCAAGCGGCTGACGCGTGAGGATGCAGCCGACACCTGGGAGGCGATCGCGATTGCGGCCCCGGGAGGAATGGGGAGACGCGGTCGCTGGGATCTGGCGGGCCCTCCGCCGGACGATCTCCTGGCGGCAATGGCGGCGGCAGCGCCCCACGACCGGATCGCACGGCTGTGGACCGACGGCTGGGGGCCTCTCGAGGACGGCTTGGTGAGCGATCTCCTCGCGGAGGTCGCGACGGGCCTTCCCCTCGAGGAGGCCATCGTGCGCGGATTCCTCGGACAGCTCGCCCGCGAGCCCGACACGCTCATCGCCCGCCGCCACGGCCCCGATGTTGCCGCCGAGGTCTCGCGCCGGGCCGCGGAGGTCATCGGGCAACCGGAAGCGTCGTGGCGCGACGCCGCCGCGGCCTTCGATCGATCGCTGCGGCATCCGCGGCGCGTCAATCCCGGCACGACGGCCGATCTCTGCGCCGCCGCGCTGTACATTCTTCTCCGTGACGGACGGCTCCCCACTCGGTGACACGACGCTCCGCCGGGGCGGGCCGGTCTCCGGCCACGATCGACTTTCCCACGACGCGCGGGTGAACGCAGCATGGAACGCTTTTCTGTCAGACTCCGCAAGGCGGTGCATGTCTTCTGCTCCGGGCATTTCATCACCCTCACCGACACCCTCTGCGAGCCCCTTCATGGCCACAACTGGACCGTGGCGGTGGAGGTCGACGGCACCCCGGATGCCCACGGGATGGTGGTCGACTTCATCCTGCTCCGCGACACGCTCTCTGCAATCGTCGCCCGCCTCGACCACCGCATGCTCCTCCCGACCCGCAATCGGCTCCTGGAGGTGGGAGAAGCGATCGGCCCGGGAGGACTTGCGGAGGTGACGGTGCGCTTCGAACGGCGCCGCTGGGTGTTCCCCGCCGACGAGTGCATCCTCCTGCCCCTGGCCAACACCACCGCCGAGTGGATCGCCGCTTGGATCGGCGACGAGTTGACGACAGCCCTCACGGCGGCGGGCGCGCCGCTCCCCGGGAAGATCATCGTCGCGGTCGATGAATGCGCGGGGCAGGAAGGCGTCTGGGAGTGGACGGGCCCGTGATCGGCGCTCCGTCGCGTCAGCCGTCCCTTCGCGGTGGCTGCCTCACCCCTCCGCCACGACCAGCTTCGTCGCGGCCTCGGTCGAGAGCGTGATCATCCGCTCGCCGACCCTCACGCTCATCAAGCCGGCGCCGTCGGGGGGCCGCACGATCTCTCCCTCGACGCCGAGCACGAGCCCTGAGTCGGTGAGCGAACGGAGGAATCCGGCCGACTGATCGAGAACGCGAGTGAGACGGAATCGTCCTCCGGTCATCCCTTCGGCCAGAACCTTCGCCGGGGGCTGCCCGTCATCGGGATCGGCGCCGTCGGCGGGCGGGATCGGGTCGCCGTGGGGATCGACGTGGGGATGGCCGAGGAAGGTATCGATCCGATCGACGAGCAGATCGCTGACGGCGTGCTCGAGATGCTCGGCCTCGTCATGGACCTCATCCCAACTCATATCGAGCGTCCGCAGCAGGAACAACTCGAGGAGGCGATGGCGACGGATGACGCGCAGCGCCAGCACCCGTCCCGCCTTGGTCAGCGCCACTCCTTCATAGGGGCGGTGCGTCGCCAGACGGGCTGCGTCGAGGGTCTTGAGCATGCTCGTCACCGTGCCCGGCGAGACGTCGAGCGCCGCAGCGACCTGGCCGGTCGTCACCGGACTCCCCGACTGGGCCGTGGCGATGAGGTGGATCGTCTTCACGTAGTTCTCGACGGTCAGGCTGGCCACGAGGGTGTTCCCGGCAGGAGAAAAGGGAGCGGCGGCCCCACCATGGGCCGAGCGGACGTCGTGAATCCCCGATCAACACGCCCGGGATTGCCCAGTGCGACGGCCGGCGACATTATGTCCGCTCCGGCGGGGCATGGAGCGCCTGCGGCGGAGAACGCGATCACGATCGTGATCCGGCACGACGACACCGGCCAGGGAACGGCCCTTCATCGAGGGCTTATTCCATGCCGACAGGATTGAATGCACGGGCCGCCGGGATCGTCGCGGCGGGGCTCGCCGACGCCGATCGGCTCGGGTTGGTCGGCCATCGGACCGACGCCGGCGTGCAGATCGTCGACGCTGGTGTGAAGGCTGCCGGTGGCGACGAGGCCGGCCTGCTCCTCGCCCACGCGGCGCTGGCCGGGCTCGGCGAGGTGTGGCTGGAGGCGTGTGGCACGCCCCCCCACCACCATCGCATCCACCCCGCGTCTGACTCCTGGGACGGACGCTGCCCCTGGCCCATCGTCGCCGTGGAGAGCGAGGCGCCGATCGCAGCCTGCCTCGCCTCGCAGTACGCCGGCTGGAAGGTGTCGGAAGGGAAATACTTCGCGATGGCGAGCGGTCCTTTGCGAGCGGCGATCGGGCACGAGGATCTGTATGACGACATCGGCCTTCGCGAGCATGCCGACGTTGCGGTGGGCCTCCTCGAGTCGTCGAAGCTTCCCCCAGAAGAGGTCTGTCTCCGGCTCGCCACCGAGGCGGGCGTGTCCCCCGATCGACTCCTCCTGCTCGTCGCCCGGACCGCGAGCCGCGCCGGCACGCTCCAGGTGGTCGCCCGGTCGTTGGAAACCGCGCTCCACAAGCTCCACGACCTCCACTTCGACCTCGGCCGGATCCGCGCCGGCCTGGGTCGCGCGCCGCTGCCGCCGGTGCCTGCCCCGCCCGACGACCTCGAGGCGATCGGCCGTACCAACGACGCCATCCTCTACGGGGGCCAGGTCGTGCTCGAAGTGACTGGGCTCGACGCCGGCCTCGACGACGTTGCCGCCGCGATGGTCAGCGGAGCCTCGGCCTCGCACGGGCGACCGTTTCGGGCGCTGTTCGAGGAAGCGGGCTACGACTTCTACAAACTCGACCCCGCCCTGTTCGCGCCGGCTGTCGTCGAACTGGTCAACATCGAAACCGGAGTCCGCCACCGGGCAGGATCGATCATGGCAGACGTGGTGCGGATGTCGTTCGGCGGGGCGTGAGCCGGAGACCGATCCGATGCGACTGGTGGTGATCGGTTCCCCGGGGGCCTGGCATGTCGCGCGGATCCGCGCGGTGGCGGAATCGCGCGGCCACGAGGTCGCGGTGGTGGAATGGCGACAGCTCGGCGCCTTCGTCGTGCCTGCGCCAGCGGGAGCGGAGCACGAGACGTCGATTCGCACGCCATCTCGGACGGAGCACTTCCTCCCTGAAGCGATCGACGCCGCCGACGCCGTGATCGTTCGCGGGATGCCGGCCGGCCGGCTCGAGGAGGTGATCCTGCGGATGGACCTGCTCGGCCGACTCGCGGAGCGTGGCACGCCGGTGATCAATAGCCCCCGCGCCCTGGAGACAGCGATCGACAAATACCTCTCCCTCGCCCGACTCGCGGCGGCCGGGATCCGTGTGCCGCGGACAGTCGTCGCCCAAGATCCTGACGGCATCCGTCACGCCTGGGAGTCGCTCGGCGGGGTAGCCGTCATGAAGCCGCTGTTCGGGTCGTGCGGGCGGGGCATCGAGCGGATCGACTCCGAGGCGCTGCTCCTCCCCCTCCTCACCGCCGCCGCCGCGGCCCCGGAGGGGGCGGCGACCTATCTGCAGGAGTTCATTCCCCACCCCGGCTGGGATGTGCGGATCCTCTTTGTCGGGGAGGAGCCGTTCGCCCTGAGGCGCCGGTCGGCGACCGACTGGCGGACAAACCTGGCACGAGGAGGCATCGGCGAGCCCTTCTGCCCCCCGGCGGCCTGGCTCGACCTGGCCCGACGGACCGCGGCCCTCCTCGGGGTGGAGGTCGCTGGGGTCGATCTCGTCCCCGACGCCGCCGGGGATCCGGTCGTCTTGGAAGTGAACGCGGTCCCAGGGTGGCGGGGCCTGGCATCGGTTACCGGCCTCGACCCCACCCCCGCCGTCGTCCGGTGGGCTGAACATCGAGCCCAGTCCGCTCCCAGCACGGGATTCATTCGGCCCGACAGCCTCACTTGACCCTCTTTTCCTCCGGCCTCACAACCCGGACAGTTGGGAAATGCGACTCAGGAGACCTGCCTCTTTTTGAGGCACGAGCCCTCCTGCCTCTTTCGTGCGCATCGCTGCACGAAAATAACTCGCCTTCGTAGGGATTGGCGTAAGTCGTTTCGCTGATGGCACTTGCTGCTGTGACTTGACCGCAGCGCCAGCATGACGTCAGCGGTGGCCCACGGAGGGCCCGCCGTCAGTTCCAGCGTTCCCAGGGTTACCGAATCATGGCCAGCAGATCTGAAGCCCCCTCCCCCGTCTCCGAAGCGGCCGATCCCCAGGCTGCGGCGGTCCTCCAAGTTGCCGAGCGGCTTCACGCCATGGGCCCGGACTGGGTCGTCTTCTTCCGGGAGGTGCTCGGCGTGGAAGGGATCGTCCGCCGTTCCTTCCGCAGCGCCACCGCCCTGACCCACTTCGAGTGTTCGCCGCAGTATGCCCGGATCCGGGAAATGCTCGACGACCTCCGCAATCGGCAACGCGACCGCCCCGCCAGCCGGGAGGCCCAGCGCGTGGTGACGGTGCGGATGCCCCGCTCCCTTCACGAATCGCTCAAGGCGGAAGCGGACGACATGCGCGTGAGCATCAACACCCTCTGCATCTCCAAACTGCTCAAGATCCTCGACGAAGACGAGCGGAAGGACATGGCGACGGACCGCGTCGCCCCCGAGGGCATGGCGGGCTGATGGATGGTGCGGGAGGAACGGTGCCCGGGAGAGGGAAGGGGCGGACCTGTAAGCCGGGTTTTGTCCCGCACCGCCAGAGGCGGCACGGTGATGACCATTTCTCTAGGACGCCGGTTGCCCGGCGTCTCTGGCAGCCGACCCGGGGGTGTGACGGAACGGGCCGTTCCGTGGCGACCTTGCGGCCGACTCCCCCCTGCTTGGCCTTGCTCCCGATGGGGTTTACCGAGCCGGACCGGTCACCCGGTCCGCTGGTGAGCTCTTACCTCACCGTTTCACCCTTACCGGCAGGTTTCCCCGCCGGCGGTCTGTTTTCTGTGGCACTTTCCCTGACCTTACGGCCGGTGGGCGTTACCCACCATCGCGCCCTGCGGAGCCCGGACTTTCCTCCCGTCAGGGCGTTCCCACCCGGCAACTCTCTCGAGTGCCCAGTGGACTCTCCCGACCGGCGGCCATCCGTTCCGCCCCGTTCCCTCTCCCGGGAACCGTCGCTCCCAACCATACCACCCCGGCGCGGCAGGAGCTTTTTGACCATCCACAGGAAGAGGCGTAGATTTTGGGAGAGCGCCCAGATTCCAACTGCGGCGCGAACCAAGCTCGAGCGAGAAACGTATTGGGGCCCATGTACGGCGAATTGATCCCCCAAGGGGGCGGAGACCCGATTCCGTTGTTCAAGCCGGTCCTCCTCGTGGGACGGCGTGAGAGCGCGGATGTCGTCCTCCGTTTCCCGAACGTGTCCGGGTCCCATTGCGAGCTGACGCTCGTCGATGGCTACTGGTTCGTGAAGGATCTCGCCAGCAGCAACGGCACGAAGGTCAACGGGGTGCGGGTCAGCGAGAAGCGGCTCGATCCCGGCGACAAGCTCACCGTGGCCCGCCACCACTTCGAGATCACCTACGAGCCCTCCAAGAACGGCGCCGTCGCGGCGCCGGCCGACAATGTCCCGGTGAATCCCTGGGGCAAGAGCCTCCTGGAAAGCGCGGGGCTCGAATCGCGGCGAAGCACGCCCACCTATTCCTCGGCCCCAGGCCCCGCCGCTCGCCGCCCCGACCCGCCCTCTGCGGGGACGCGGGGGGATCGCCCCTGATCGGCTGCATGGCGAAACCCCGCAAGATACGGATCGACTTTCGCAAGAATCGCTCCGTCCGGCGGCGCGGTGGCGACCTGACCCGGTCGCTCGGTGATGACCCCGACGGCCTCGCCGACATGGCGACTTCCGAACGTCTCTCCGGCAAGGGGGATCTGACGCGCAAGCGGACGGTCATCGAGCCGGGGACCGACATCGCCATCGACAGCTGGCGCGGGCAGGTGCTCCACGTCCACGGGCTGGAGAGCTTCGTCCGCCGCGACGACGGCCATGTCGTCCGCTGCACCACCCGCCGCGTCCTCCGCACGATGACGATCGACCAGCGGCATCCGGTGGTGGCGGGCGACTGGGTCACCGTCCGTCAGGCGACGGTCCCCGATCTCTCCGCCCACGCACTCCCGACGACCGGCCCCGACGGCATCCGCCAGGATGCGACGATCCAGTCGGTCGATCCCCGGCGCAACGAACTGGCGCGGAACAGCCGCGGACGCCGTCACGTGATCGTCGCCAACATCGATCAGGTGGTGATCGTCGGCAGCGCGGCCCAGCCGCATCTCAAACCGGGGCTCATCGACCGGATGCTCGTCGCCGCGGAGTGCGCCGGCATCCGGCCCTTGATCTGCCTCAACAAAGCCGATCTCGTCCCCGCGGCCAGCCTCGTCCCCCTCGCTGGCGTCTACGCGCGGATGGGATACCGCGTCGTCCTCTGCTCCGCTGTCACCGGCCTGGGCATCGCCCGCCTCCGGGCCGAGCTCCGCGGCGCCGTCAGCGCCGTCGTCGGCCAGAGCGGCGTCGGCAAGTCGTCGCTCCTCAACCATCTCCAACCCGATCTTGCCCTTCCCGTCTCCGAGGTGAGCCGCGACAACGACAAGGGGCGCCACACGACGACGACGGCGCGGCTCATTCCCCATCGGCTCGGCGGGGCCTTCGTCGACACCCCAGGCGTCCGCCAGTTCCAGCTCTGGGACATCGTGCCCGCCGAGGTGCCAGCGGCCTTCCGCGACCTGCGCCCCCTTGCCAATCTCTGCCGCTTTCCCGACTGCACCCACAGCCACGAAGCCAACTGCGCGGTGAAGGACGGGGTGGCCGACGGCCTCCTCGACACGCGCCGTTGGGAGAGCTGTTGCCACCTGGCCACGAACCTAGGCGAAGACCCCGAGGACGACGAATGACAACACCGGTCCGCAGCAAGAGTGTGCAGAGTGAACGGGCGGTCGTCGTCGGCGTGCAGCGCCTGGAGCCGTTCGGGCTGGCTCAGCAGGAGTGCCGCACGCTTGTAGGTCGCCATGCGGCGGGCGAAGCAGATGGTGAGCGCCTCGGGGTCGAGGGCGTCGTCGACCCACTCGAGCTCGGAGGCGGACCGGCCCTGGGCCAGGCCGTAGTTCAGGAGCCGCTCGCGGACGTGCTCGACCATGCGGACCTT
>CAJAYZ010000859.1 GCA_903949225.1 uncultured Planctomycetaceae bacterium | reverse complement strand
TGGCGAGATGGTCACCAACGGCACCGGCTCCACGAGCATGTTCAGCGTGGCCACGCCGGTAGCGCAGACCTACCCGCAGCAGTCGCTCTCGGGCGACTATCAACTCGAGATCCGTCGCGGCACCGAATACGCCGTGCAACTCGATCCCACGGCGAGTGACATCACGATCGTCGGCACGATCGACACCAACGACAGCTTTGTCCAGGCGCCCTCGGCCCCGGCGAAGGTGCTCGAGGTGAATATCGTCGACGGCGTTGGGGGGGCACTCGCGGCGGCGGGCAACGGCCGGATCCGGCCCATCGACCCGACGCTTGCGGGTTTGGAGGCTCCGGCCGGCACGAACATCTTGCTGCTCGATTCTTCGTCATCCACCGCGGTCACCAACAACCTCCTCGCTTGGACGGTCGATCTCGCCCGCCAACCGAAGGCGATGCTCGAATTTCAGTATCTCACCCTTCCCGCCCAGTCTTATCAGGCCCTCCCGCCGACGTTCACGACGCCGACGGTGGGCGGCCGGAAAGTGCTCCCCTCCGGAGACGGTGTGGCCATCAGTGCCGACAACGGAGTCACCTGGACGACGATCGCATCCCTCGGTAACACGCAGGGGGAATGGAGCAAGGTGCGCCTTGATCTCGCGGACAGCGGTGTGACGTTCACCACCACGACCGTGATCGGCTTCTTCCAGGCCGGCAGGACGCAGCTCAACCTCGCTCCTGGCGTCGATCTGAGGACGTCCGGAGGGATTGCCCTCGACGACTTCCGGATCACGGTCGATCCGCCGACGGAGAACATCGGCACGATCGGTGACTCCAACCACCCCCGCACGCAGGGGCAGTTCGTCATCGCCAACAACATCATCTCCGAGGCGGCCACCTACGGCATCAGCATCACCGCCGGGACGCGCGACGCTGGGAACGGCCTGCCGAACCCTGGCCCGGTGCGGAATCTCGCCGTCCTCAACAATCCCGGCCTCGTTGCCGGGGCCGTGGCGGTCAATAACGTCATCGCTAATTCGGGCAGGGTCGGCATCCTCTTCGCCGGCGATGCTGGCAGGACCGGCGCTCCGGCTGGCTCCGTGCCGTTCGGTCGGCTCGTCAACAACACGATCTGGGGCGGGGCGTCGAACGGGACGGGGATCGAGGTCCGCGACAACGCCGCGCCGACGATTCTCAACAACCTCTTTGCCAACCTCTCGCAGGGCGTCACCGTCGACGGCACGTCGCGGCTCGACGGCGCCGGTAACCAGCGGACGGTGATCGGGGCCTCGGCCTATTGGCAGGTGGGGACGCCCGTGACGGGCGCCAACGAGAGCTCGCCGATCTCCCTCTCCGGCAATCCGTTCGTCAATGCGGGCGGCGGCAACTTCTACCTCGTCGGGGGCTCGGAGGCGATCGACAGTTCGGTCAACTCCCTGCAGGATCGCAGCGAATATGTCGCCGTGAAGAGCCCGCTGGCGATCGCACCGTCGCCACTGCAGGCCCCCGACCGCGATCTCTACGGTCAGCTCCGTGGCGACGAGCCTTCGGTGGCGAGTGCCCCGGGCCTCGGCGCCAACGTCTTCAAGGATCGCGGTGCCATCGACCGCGTCGACTTTGTCCAGCCGACGCTGATCATCGTCAACCCGATCGACGGCAATCCTGTCACCCCGATCGATCGGGATGGCTCCGCCGACGCGATCCGCCTCGAGCGGGCCGACGGGGTGGGGATCACCCGGTTTGTTCTCCAGATCGACGATCAGGGCGTGGGGATCGACAAGTCGACGGTGACTTCCGCGGCGTTCCTCGTCACCCGTGACGGCGTTGCGCTCACCAACGGCGTCGACTATCTCTTCCGCTACCTGCAGAACTCCAATCAGGTGATCTTCGAGTCGATCTCGGCCTTCCAGCTGGGAGCCTACGAGATCACCGCGACCACCCGGGCGGCGACGGCGACCGTCGCTGGCCTCCTCATCGATCGGGCCAACAACACGCTCCTCCCCAACAAGCAGGACGGCTCGACGACGTTCCAGATCGCCCTGGCCGACATCCCCACCGCCCCGCAAAACCTCGTGGGGACGCGGGCCGACTCGGCGGTCGTCCTCACCTGGGATCCGCCGAAGTCGATCGGTGGCACCCCGATCCTCGACTACAACATCCAGTTGTCCACCGATGGTGGGGCCACCTGGACGCTGTTCAACGACGGGGTTTCTTCGGCCACGACCACCACGGTCACCGGCCTGGTCAACGGCACGGTGTACGTGTTCCGCGTTCAGGGCCGCAACGCCGTCAATGAGACGACGGGCCTCGACGACGGGATCTGGTCGGCGCCGTCGACGCCGGTCAAGCCGCTCGCTCCGGCTAGCGCTCCGGCGAACTTGATCGCCAACGGCGGCAATGCCAGCGCCACGCTCGCGTGGACCGCGCCGACCTTCACCGGCGGCGCTCCGCTCACCGACTACCGCGTCGAATACAGCGTCGACGGCGGCACGTCGTGGCAGACCTTCGCCCACCCGGCGTCGACCGCCACGAGCATCACCGTCACCGGGCTTGCCAATGGCGTCAGCCATGTCTTCCGTGTCAGCGGAGTCACCGAATACGGCGCCGGCAAC
>CAJAYZ010000858.1 GCA_903949225.1 uncultured Planctomycetaceae bacterium | reverse complement strand
CGACGCTCGTGCCCAGCGATCCGCTCCACATCCACCTCGGTGTCTGTGGCGGGCCGTTGCTCGGCATTGCGGCGACCACGATCGACCCTGGGCTGTCGGCCGTGCCGATGCTCGAGGAACTCAAGCGTCTCCGGGCCACGATCTGGTTGGCGCGGATCGGCCAGGTGGCCGCGATCGCGGCCCTGCCCCCGGAGCAGGTCGGCCGGCTCCCGGAGGTGATCGTGATCCCGATCGGCGACGGTCGCGAGATCGTGATGGCCCGCCACGCGGCCGCGGCATTCCACAAGGCCCACAAAATCGAACCGGTGGTGGCCTTCGCTCCCGAAGCCGTTGGCGGGCTCGTGTCGATGAACACGCCGCCCTCCCGGTTGGCAGGTGATGCCGAAATCACCTCCCGCCCGGAGTCGCTCGGGAGGGTGGTGATGGGGGTGGTGGTCTGGCCGCTGGCTTCCGATCGCGCCCGCCTCGGGCTCGAGCCGCTCGACGGGGACGCCTCGGGCGAAGGCGATTCTGAGGCGGATTTTTCCATGATTGTGGCTGCCACCGCGGCTCGCCGAACCGCCGGTTGGGGGGATGACCGGGAGCGGGAGCCCCTGTCGTGCGCCCTCAGCGGGAAGTACCTGGTCGACGACCACGGATTCCTGTTTCCGCCGGGCACAGCCGAGGAAGTGATCCACGCCGGCGAGCCTCCGCGGGGGCAGAGCAGCGGCGAAAGCCGTCGCTCGAAGAGCAATCTTGGTTGATTGCCCTTCATGGAGTATCCTTACACCAGCCGGTCATGGGCACCCCTAGCTCAATTGGATAGAGCATCGGTCTACGGAACCGAAGGTTGCTGGTTCGAGCCCAGCGGGGTGTATTTCTTTGGTTTCTGCTCTCGCCCTGATTCTTCCGGGGATCGGGATGCGGAACTGCCCTTGGGGGGCATGATTGCCGGCGGGTAGGCTGTCTCGATGCCGCCGCCATCGCCCGCCCAACCCTCCACCCCTGCCCCACGCCCGTCGTCGCCTGGCAGTGCCGGGGATGCCGCCCTTGCGTGGCAGCGGGTCGTCGGCTTCGATCCCGGGCTCAACATCACCGGCTACGGGGTGATCGATTGCCGAGAAGGGATCGTGAGGCTTGTCGAGGCGGGCACGATCCGCTCCCGCGGCGAGACGCTCGAGACGCGGTTGGCGACGATTCACGAAGGGGTCCGCGACGTCCTGCAAGCCCTCGCCCCGGCGGTGATGGCCATCGAGCAGGTGTTCGTGCATGCCAAGTTTCCGCGGACTGCGATCCTCATGGGGCACGCACGCGGGGTGATCTGCCTCGCAGCGGCCCAGGCCGGGCTGACGGTCAACAACTATCCCCCAACGCGGGTCAAGAGCCTCCTCACCGGCAGCGGCCACGCGGGCAAAGAGCAGATGCAGGCGGCCGTCCAGCGAGAACTGGCCCTTGCCGCCCGCCCCGAACCGGCCGACGTCGCCGATGCCCTCGCCGTGGCGCTGGCCGACTGGCACCTGCGGATCCGTCAGCGTGGCTTGGCACTCGGCCAGGGGGGCAAGCCCGCGCCGCGCCGCCCGGCCGCTCCCCGGAAGGGGCAGCGCGGGGCGGCTTTGTCGGATGGGGGCTGGGATGGCGAAGGTGACGCTGGTTCGCAGGAGGATGACGCATGATTAAAAGGCTCACAGGGATGCTCGGGGCGGTCGAGATTGGCTCGCTCGAACTGACGATCGGGCCGGTGGTGCACGAAGTGCTTGTGCCGGAACTTGTCCGCCGTGACCTCCAGACCAAGGGGGGGCAGTCAGTCACCCTCCACACCCTCGAGTTTCTCGAAGGCACCCCCGGTCGCGGCAACCTCGTCCCCAGGCTGGTGGGATTCCTTTCGGAGGTTGAGCGGGAGTTCTTCGACCTGATCTGCGAAGTCGATGGGGTTGGCGTGCGGAAGGCCCTGCGGGCGATGGTCCGGCCCGTCGGCGAAATCGCCCGGGCGATCGAGGAACAGGATGCCGCTGCCCTCTCCACGCTGCCGGGGATCGGGGCGGCCACGGCCGAGCGGATGATTGCCAAACTCCGCCGCCGGATGCCCAAGTTCGCCCTCCTGGTGGCCCGCGACACGCCCAGTGCCGCCGCCGCCGGGGACGTCTTCGCGGAAACCTTCGAGGTTCTCCGGTCGCTCGGGCATTCCGACACCGACGCCCGCCGCCTCTGCGACACGCTCCGTGGCGAGAAAAAGAAGGTCAAGGATGTCCAGGAGGCGCTCGAAATCATTTACCGCTCGATGCACAAGCCGCGCTGACTGCCCGTCAACCACGGAGTGTCGGGGGCCAGACGCCGCCGATGCCGCCAAACCCTCGGCGGCGTGGTAGGCTGACGGCTTCCCGGGAGGACTGGACGGATGAGCAGTTACCGCGAGCCGACGATCCGAGGCGACGATGAACCGACGCCTGTTGAGGACCGCGCCCTGCGGCCGACACGGATGGCGGACATGGTCGGGCAGCGGGATGTCTACGAGCGTCTGATGATCGCCGTCGATGCCGCCCAGAAACGGGGGGAAGTGCTCGGGCACATTCTCCTCGACGGGCCTCCGGGGCTGGGAAAGACGACGTTTGCCACCTGCATCCCGCGGGAGCTCGGCACGACGCTGCAGATCGCTAGCGGAGCGGCGCTGGCGGCGCCCAAGGACCTCCTGCCCTATCTCAGCAACGCCGCCGAGGGAACGGTGCTGTTCATCGACGAGATCCACCGTCTCCCGATCGCCGTCGAGGAGTTCCTCTATCCGGCGATGGAGGACTTCCGCATCGACATCACGCTCGGTGACGGCGTGGCCGCACGGACGATCAACATGCCGCTGCGGCCCTTCACGCTCGTGGGCGCGACGACCCGCCCCGGCCTCCTCTCGGCCCCCTTGCGCGACCGCTTCCAGATGCGCGAGCACCTCGACTTCTATCCCCCGGAGGATCTTGCCGAGATCGTTCGTCGTTCGGCCGCCAAACTCTCGATGCCGATGGATGACGCCACGGCCGACGAGATCGCGGTCCGCAGTCGGGGAACGCCGCGCCTGGCGAACAACCGGCTCCGCTGGATCCGCGACTATTCCACGAGCCGGGCGGAGGGAACGCTCGATCTGGCCATCGCCCGCACCGCTCTCAACATGCAGGGGATCGACGGGCTCGGCCTCGACAGCTTCGACCGCCGCTACCTCGAGACGATCCAGCGAGTGTTCGGTGGCGGGCCGGTGGGGATCGAGGCGATCGCTCACACCATGAGCAGTGCCCCCGACACCCTCGAGGACGATGTGGAGCCCTTCCTCCTCCGCTGCGAACTCGTCGTCCGCACGCCGCGGGGCCGCAAGCTCACCCCCCGGGGGGAGGAGCATCTCGGCGGTTCCCCGGGGGGAAGTGGGCAGGCGAGACTGTTCTGAACCGGGAAAAAAGCGAATTGGTCGAGGGGGAGGGCCCTGCAGCCCGATGCGGTGGAGAGAGAGGCTTCAAAGGGCCGCTTCAGAGGGGAGATTGACCCGCAACCCCCTGTCCGGCTACATTTTCGGGCTCGACTCGTCCCGGTCCCCAAGGTGATTTCATGGCCGTTCCAAAGCGCCGCCAATCGAACCAGAAGACCCGCTCCCGGCGGGCGCACGACTTCCTCACTCCCCGTCAGTTGACCTTCTGCTCGAACTGCGGAAAGGCCGTGCCGACGCACCACATCTGTGGGACGTGCGGGCATTACATGGGCCGTCCGGTTCTCAAAACCGAGGAATGAGCGTTGGCCCGCCCCGTTGATGGTGGCGATGCCGTGACGCCCGGTGGGCCGGCTGTCGCTGTCCTTTTTCCCGGCCAGGGTGCTCAGGCCGTGGGGATGCTCGGGGACTGGATCGACGGTCATCCGTCGGCGGCCCGACTCTTTGCCCGCGCTGCCGATCTCCTTGGATACGACCTCGCGGCCGTCTGCCGTTCGGGGCCCGCTCAATCCCTCGACACGACGGCCGTCAGCCAACCGGCGATCCTCGTGACGAGCCTGGCGCTCCTCGAGGTGCTTCGCGCCCGGGATGCCGACAAGCCGGGGGGATGCGTGGTCGACGGAGCGGTGGTCACGGCTGGGCTTTCGCTCGGGGAGTACACGGCGCTGGTGTTTGCTGGGGCGATCGATTTCGACGATGCCGTCCGGCTTGTCGATGTCCGCGGCCGCGCCATGCAGGCCTGCGCCGAGGCCCGGCCCGGCTCGATGATCGCAGTCCTCGGGCTCGACCGGGAGCGAATCACGCAGCTGTGTGACGACGTCCGCGGGGAGGATGTGCTCGAGGTGGCCAACGTCCTCTGCCCCGGCAACGTCGTCGCCTCCGGGAGCTCGGCAGCCTGCGAGCGGCTCCGCGACGCGGCGACCGCCGCCGGAGCGATGAAGTGCGTGACGCTCGGCGTCGCCGGCGCCTTCCACACCGAGTTGATGCAGCCCGCCGTTGCCAAACTCGCAGCGGCCCTCGAGCAGACGCCGATCCGCACGCCGCGGATTCCGGTCGTCAGCAACGTCGACGCCAAGCCCCATACCGATCCCGAGGAAATCCGCCGCCTGCTCGCCCGACAAGTCGTCGGCGTGGTCGAGTGGCAGGGCTCGATGGAGCGTCTCCTCGCGGCGGGCGAGGCTGGCGGTTTTGGCGTCCGTTCCCTCTGGGAGGTCGGTCCGGGGCGGGTGCTCCGTGGTCTGGCCAAGCGGATCGATCGGAGCGTGCCGTGCTCCGGAGTTATCGACTGATCGGCGGGGAAGGCTTTCCTGCCATGCCCACACCAACCCACATCACACCATCCACCGAGGAGTGAATGCCATGAGCAGGAACACGGACGCCAAGGACGGGCCCACGGCACGGTTGAAGGTCGATCTGTCGGGGCAGGTGGCGATTGTCACCGGCGCCTCCCAGGGAATCGGCCGGGCGATTGCCGAGACGCTTGCCGCCAACGGGGCCACCGTGGCGCTCGTCGCCCGCAATGCCGGCAAAATCGCTGACGTAGCGGCCGTCATTCGTGGCGCCGGCGGCCGGGCGGAGGAGTTTTCCTGTGACGTTTCGAAGGCGGAGAGCGTCGCCGCCGTCGTCGAAGCGGTTGTGGCCAAGCTCGGCCGCGTCGACATCCTCGTCAACAATGCCGGCGTCACGCGCGATACGCTCCTTCCCCGGATGAGCGACGAGGAGTGGGACGAGGTGATCGCCACGAATCTCCGTGGGCCGTTTCTGTTCATGCGCGCCGTGAGCCGGCCGATGATGCAGCAGCGTTACGGGAGGATCATCAACGTGGCGAGCGTCGTCGGCCAGATCGGCAATCCGGGGCAGGCCAACTACTCCGCCTCCAAGGCGGGCCTCATCGGCATGACACGCACCGTGGCCAAGGAACTCGCCGGCCGAAAAGTGACCGTCAATGCCGTGGCGCCAGGGTTCGTCGCCAGTGAGATGACCGCTGCCCTGGGGCCTCTGGTGCTCGAGGAAGCGAAGAAGCGGGTTCCCGCCAAGCGGATCGGTGAGCCTTGGGAGATTGCCGAAGCGGTGCTGTTCCTCGCGGCTCCCTCGTCGGCTTACATCACAGCCCAGGTGCTCACGGTCGACGGCGGCATGATCGGCTGAAAAATCCCTCTCGAATCGCCCCGTAAGGGGCCTTTGGAGGGGCCTGCGGGAGCACAGGAGGCTTGGCTGGTAGGCTGGGGGGAAAGGTGTGTTCGTTCGGTCTGGACAGTCTGGGGGCGGAGCAGGTATATCTTCGCCGACCGTGCTGATCCCCGTCGATATTCGGGACGGGGTTGGCCGGTGTGGGTTGACCGACTTCGGAAACACTCCCAAAAGGTTGTGGAAGAGCGGCGCCCGAGACACAATTTCAGTGTCAAGGCGTCATCGCCCGACACTTCCTGGGATCGCACGCGTCGCCCCGGGACCCTGCTGCGTCACAAACTCGCGTTTTTCGTCTGTTCTGGTCTGTTCCGTTGGGCCGTCACTCTCAGGGGTGCCGAGCCAGGAGGATTCATAAGGTGGCTTCCGTCCAAGATCGCGTGATCGAGATCGTCTCGTCGCAGTTGGGTGTCAGTAAGGAAAACATCACCGCCGAGACGTCGTTCATCAGCGACCTCGGTGCCGACTCGCTCGACACCGTCGAGTTGGTGATGGAGCTCGAGGAGGAGTTCGAGATCAATATTCCCGATGATGCTGCCGAAAAGATCCAAACGGTGGGTCAGGCGGTCGAGTTCATCGAGAAGCACCAGTCCTGACGGGGCTCCATGAAACGCCGAGCGGTCGTTACCGGCTTGGGGGTGGTCACATCCTTGGGCCGGCCGGTGGAAGTCTTCTGGGAACGCCTTGTCCGTGGGGACAGTGGGGTCGGGCCGATCACGTTGTTTGACGTGAGCGGTTTCAAGATCCAGTTCGCTGGCGAGGTTCCCTGGAAGGCGGAGGAGCAAGGGATCGCAAGTCCGAAGGACTTGCGTCGCCTTGATCGTTTCACGCAGTTCGCCATGGCATCGGCCGCCGATGCCGTGACCGACTCGGGGATCGACTTTTCCCTCGAGGACCCCTACCGCTGCGGCGTCGTGATCGGCTCCGGGATCGGCGGCCTATCGGAGTTCGAGACGCAGCACGAGCGGCTGCTGTCAAAGGGCATCGACAAAGTCTCCCCGTTCACCATCCCCAAGTTGATGGTGAACTCCGGCAGCGGACATGTCTCGAGCATGTACGGCATTAAGGGGCCGAACTTCGCCGTGGCCACCGCGTGTGCCAGCGCCGGCAACTCGATCGGCTGTGCTCTCCGTTCGATCCAGAACGGCGATGCCGACGTGATGGTCACCGGAGGGAGCGAGGCGGCGCTGACGCCGATGGGCCTGGCCGGTTTCCAAAACATGCGCGCCCTGTCGTTCCGGACCGACGATCCGCAGCGGGCCAGTCGGCCGTTCGACGCCGAACGCGATGGGTTCGTGCTTGCCGAGGGGGCCGGTGTGGTGGTCCTCGAGGAACTTGAGCATGCCCGTCGCCGGGGCGCGAGAATCTATGGTGAATTGATGGGCTATGGGGCCAGCGGCGATGCGGGCCACATCACGCAACCCGACGAAGAGGGGCGTGGTGCGGCTCGGGCGATGTCTTTGGCCCTCGAGGATGCCAGGCTCGCGCCCGACCGGATCCAATACATCAACGCCCATGGCACGAGCACCCCGCTCGGCGACAAGGCCGAGACGGTGGCGATGAAGCGGGTGTTCGGACCCCATGCCTCCCGGCTCGCCGTGTCGAGCACGAAGAGCCAACTGGGGCACACGCTCGGGGCCAGTGGTGGTATTGAACTGGTGGTCTGTGCGTTGACGCTTGCCCGCGGAGTCATCGCGCCGACGATCAACCTCGAGAATCCGGATCCCGACTGCGATCTCGACTATGTCCCCCGAGTTGCCCGCGAGGCCCGAGTCGACATCACGATGAGCAACAGCTTCGGCTTTGGCGGGCACAACGCCTCGCTGGTGCTCGCCAGGTTCACCTAGCGCCGGCCACGCCGGACGGAGGCGAGAGCGAGGGCCTTGCGTCCGCTAGCTGCCCGTGGAAAAAGTCATCCATGACCGAACCGGCTGCGGGGCAGCCGGTGGAGCCAGTCCACTTGG
>CAJAYZ010000857.1 GCA_903949225.1 uncultured Planctomycetaceae bacterium | reverse complement strand
CCGCCGGTTCGGCACAGGTTGAAAACCTGTGCTACGAGGGCAGCGGCAGACACATCGCGATCAGCGCCTGCCGGCCCTACGGCGCCACCGCGGCCGCGGCGGGCTTCGGCTCGGCCGTAGACTCCTCCGGCTCGGAGTGCTCGACCTGCGGCCAGTATTCGTCGAAGTCAAACTGCGGGCTGTTGTCGAGGTCGTGGCACTCCAGGCAGTTGTTGACGACCCGCTGTTTGGCCGGCGGGGTGTCGATGTCGAGGTGGAGTTCGGCCCGGAGCCGCTCCTTGTCGGCAGCGGGAACTCGTACCTGCCCACGTTCGGCCGAGGCGTGGGCCGCAGCCGGGCCGTGGCAATTCTCGCAGCCCTGGTGGGCGAGTTGCGGGGTGACGCTGACGCCCATGAATCCACCCTCGTAGGGCTGGAACTTCTGCGGGGCCCAGCCGACGACATGGCAGGAAAGGCATTCGGGGTCGCCGTCGCGCCGTGGCGTCTGGTTCTCCAGCGTCGTCAGAGCGCTTGCGTGGCCGGAGTTTGTCCACACCTCGAACGACGCTTTGTGGCATTCGGCGCAGGCGGCACTCCCGGCAAAGCGGCGACCGGTCGGATGGCGGCCGGGGGAAAGACCGAGGCCTGCAAGCCCCAAGGTCTCCAGTTGCGCCTGGTAGCTGGTGAGGAGCCGGATCATCTCCTCAGCCTCGCCCCAGCGGGCATCGAGCGGCACCCGCTGGGCGCGGATCGGTTGGGCCGGATCGTCGAACAAGCCAATGACGACGGCGAACATCCCCTTGTGGCCGAGTTCCAGGAGATGCCGCTCAACCGGAGCGGCGCCTGGGACCGCCCGGTGCGGCGGGAGCTTCTCCGGCTGGGCAGGCGGTTCTTCGGCGCCCCCCGCCGTGACCACGAAGTCGAATTGAGGGAAACGCGCCGCGAGCTTCTTCGTCTCCTCCGGTGAGGCGAAGGCGAGGAGCACCTGATGGTCGCAGCCCGCCTTGGCCAGGGCCGCAGCCGGCTCGACGAGCGACTCAGCGGCCGGCTTGGTGGCGATCAGGTCGTTGCGGATGTCGGCCAACTCCGCATCGCCGAGGACCGCCGTGATACCGATCTTCAGTCCTCCGCGCTCCACGATCCGATAGAGCGGCGTGATCCCCGAATCGAAACCGATCAGGCCGACGTTGGCGCACACGAACGGCGTCGGCGCGTCGCCCACTGCCGACACCGCTGCCACGACCTCCTCGGCGGGGAGGCGGAGGTCTTTCGGGCCGAAGCCGACGGCGGCGTACTCCATCGCCTAGAGGCCGTCGACGATCGAGCCGAACTTGATCTCGGTCTGCCGGCCGAACCGGTTGACCTGATCACCGAGATCGAGGGCCACCACGGGCCAGTCGGCCGCGGCCATCGCCCCGAGGAAGTTCCGGCGACGGCTGAGGCCGCCTTTCTGGTTCTCCTTGCCGGTGCACCCGCACGGCTCGATATAGCCGTCGAGTTCGCCGGTGAACACGAGCACGGCCTTCGGTTTCTGCCAGCCCTGGAAGACCTCGCCATTGCGCAGTCGGAAGGTCTTCGCCGTCTCGTCGCTGACCCCTGGCCCCTGCGACGGAACGGGCGCGCCAGCGGGGGTGGCGTCTTGGGCGCGAAGCGAGCGGACGCCCGGGACACCAGCAGCGAGGGCCACGGCGAGGAGCATCAGCGCAGCGTGGCGGGAACGAGGGGGGCGCGGGCAGGCGGCGTTGGTCATGCAAGCGGTTCCGGCGGCGGGAGTCGCGAGTGCACCGGGCGCCGTGATCCTCACGGGCCGACGGCGACACTCACGGGGATGGTCATGGTGGGGGAGTCAGGGTGCCCCGTGTCGAGAACGATCCGGCCGGCCGGTGCCTGGCTCGATCCGAGATGGTTGCAGGGAGCGCTCCCGGCGGGAATCGTGATCATGAGGGGAAACCTCAAGACCGCGCCGCTCCCTACGGGCTTGCCCTCGCCGACCACCACCTGCATCGATGCGGGAACCACGTCACGGACCACCGGGTGGACTGCGTCACGGTGTGGCCCCTTGGCCGTGAGGAACACCTGCGTGTTCACCCCGGTGCGCCCGGAAATCGTGCCGAGCTGGAGGACCTGACGGGAGGAATCCCATCCCTGGCCCGCCAAGGCAAGATCACCCGAGACAGTTCCCTCGACCGTCACCTCCGCCCTCACCGCCTCCGGCACGAGAAGATCGATCTGGGCCGTCTTGCGGAGCGGTCCGATGGGGACTCCGGCGAGGATTTCGACCTCGAGGAGGATGCCCCCTGTCGCGCCGCGTTCCGCGGCGATCTCCTCGGGCGACAGGGGGGCCGTGGTGAACGACACAAACTGGGTGGTTTCGGAGTCTGGGGTGCTGACGGCCGCGACCTGCGCCGGTTCCTTCCCGTAGGTGAAGATCTTCGATGACGCCGTGACCCCTCCCTGACTCGGGATCGAGGTGAGGACGATCGATTTCGGCTCTGCCTTCCACACCGGCACGACGAACCCCTCAACCACGAACACGATCTCCGGGCGGCGCGGATCGTTGGTGAAAACGGTCGCTTGCTGGCGGAACGGCCCGCCGGTCTTGCCCCGCCACTTCAAGAGCAGCTTCGCCGCGCCACCTGGCGGGAGCAGTTTCTCGGCGTCGGTTTCGCCCCCTTCCGTGGACTCGAAGTCACTCACGGTGCAACTGCAGGAGGTGGCGCCGCGGGTGATCTTGAGGGGCGCGTCTCCGGCATTGCGGATCACGAACTCGTGCGTCTCTTCTCCTCCTTCGGCCATGGTGCCGAAGGCATACTGCGTCGACGGCGCATCGACCTTGGGGACGGCGATTCCCTCCTCCAGGCGGAGGCCGGCCGGGTCGAACTCACCCAGACGCCAGGGGCGCATCGAAGCCCGCAGGAGCGGGGTTCCCACGCCGAACAGCCCCCCGACCGCCAGGGCCACTGCCACCACACGCCACGCCCCGGGTGCCCGCACGCCCATCGCTCGTCCGCCTGCCGGCGGCCTCCATCCCCGGGGCCGGTCGCCGCAACGAACGCCGGCCGAACCCCTCCTCCAGATTGTACGCGTCAGCCACCCTTCCGCGCAGACAGCGGGGTCGCCGGAGCGCGACGGGCGTCCAATCCCCCGGAAGGAGATCAGTACGACCGGGCCAACACGCTCCGCCGGCTCACCGGCTTTCCGGTGACGACGCATGTCCCCGGCTCATCGTCCCCGTCCATCGGCACGCAGCGGACGGTCACTTTGAGCGGGTCGAGGGCGGTGGGCACCGCCGGGTCGTCGGCGACGTGGACGTGGGCAAAGCCCCCCTTCGCCGGCCCCTTCGCTTCCCCCTTGCCTTCTCCGTCGGCGCCGAAGAACTCCCGCACGGCTTCAAGGGAATCGAGGCGGACGCTGCGGCGGTCGCGAAACTCCTTCGCCCGATCGAAGAGCCCCTGCTGAATCTCATCGAGGAGGTCGGCCGCCGTGGCGGCAAAGCGGTCGATCGGCACGCTCGTCCGCTCCTTCGGGCCGCGGTCGCGGCGCATCACGCTCACCGTCCCGGCGGCGAGGTCCCGGGGGCCGATCTCGACGCGCAGCGGCACCCCCTGCTTGACATGCTGCCAGGTCTTTTCTCCCCCGCGGATGTCGCGGCCGTCCGTTTTGGCGCGGACTGGTTCCCCGCCAAAGCGGGCCTCCGCGAGGCCTGCCTCGATCTGTCGGCAGGCCGTGAGCACCGCCTCCTTCTCCTCCGGCGTGCGATGGATGGGGAGGAGGACCACCTGGGTCGGCGCGATCCGCGGCGGGAGGACGAGGCCGTCGTCGTCGGAGTGGGTCATGATCACCGCCCCGATCAAACGTGTGGAAACCCCCCACGAGGTCGTCCAGCAATACTCCTCGGCGCCGCACGGTCCGGCGAACTTGAACTCCTGGGCGTGGGCGAAGTTCTGACCGAGGAAGTGCGACGTGCCGGCCTGAAGCGCCTTGCCGTCTTGCATCATCGCCTCGATCGAATACGTGTCGACGGCGCCCGGGAACCGCTCCGCCGAGGGCTTGGGGCCCCGGATCACCGGCATGGCGAGATCCCGCTCCGCAAACGTCGCGTAGCAACCGAGCATCCGCAGCGTCTCCTCAACCGCCTCGGCGCTCGTCGCGTGAGCGGTGTGCCCCTCCTGCCAGAGGAACTCGGAGGTGCGGAGGAAGACCCGGGGACGCATCTCCCAACGGACGACGTTGGCCCACTGGTTAATGAGTAGCGGCAGATCGCGCCACGACTGCACCCAGCGGGCGAACATCGCCCCGATGATCGTCTCGCTCGTCGGCCGGACGATGAGCGGCTCCTCGAGCTTGCCGGTCGGAATCAGCTTCCCCTCCGGCGAGAGTTCGAGGCGGTGGTGCGTGACCACGGCGCACTCCTTGGCGAAGCCCTCGACATGCTTCGCCTCCTTCTCGAGGTACGAGAGCGGGATGAAGAGGGGGAAGTAGGCGTTCTGATGGCCGGTCTCCTTGAACATCCGGTCGAGGATCGCCTGCATCCGTTCCCACATCGCGTAGCCGAGCGGCTTGATGACCATGCAGCCACGGACCGGCGATTGTTCGGCGAGATCGGCCGCCTTCACGACCTGCTGGTACCACTCCGGATAATCCTCGGCACGGGTTGGGGAGATTGCGTGATCGGCCATGGGGGTCTCCGGACGGGGCTGTCGTGGGGGGCGGGATACGGTGGCCAGCGGGATGATCGTGGCGGCGGGATTGTAGTCGCTGGCGGGTTTTTCCGCGGAGTCGGCGGCACGCCTGCGTGGTGCCTGATAAAATCGCCGCCGGTCACGCTCCCGCCGCCACCCCCACCCGGACCCCGCATGTCGCCCGTCGATCCCCCGAACCGTGCGGCCCGTCCCCCGTCCCAGCGACGGCGGGTCACGGAACTGGCGCCGCAGACCGCGGTCGATCAGGTGTTCCTCGCCACCCACAAGCAACTTCGGCCGAACCGCAACGGCCAGCTCTATCTCCAAGTCGAGCTCGCCGACAGGAGCGGATCGATTACCGGGAGGATGTGGAACGCCTCGGATGCCGAGTTCGAGGCGTTCGACGACGGCGATTACGTCCGCGTCGACGGGATGACGCAGCTCTATTCGGGCAATCTCCAACTCATCATCCAGGGGATCGGGCGGATCGATCCGCGCGTCGTCGATGAGTCGGAGTTCCAGGTGCTCTCGGCGGCTGACGTTGTCCGTCTGCGGGGGGAGCTGGCGGCGCTCTTGGCGACGATCCCGCCGGGGCAGCTCCGGGAGCTCGCCGACGAGGTGCTCGCCGACGAGCCGTTGATGACGGTCTTCTGCCGCTGCCCGGCCGGGGTCAAGCACCACCATGCCCACGCCGGCGGCCTTCTCGAGCATGTCGTCAATCTCCTCCGCCTCGCCGACCGGGTCGCCCCGCTCTATCCGGCGATCGATCGTGATCTTCTCCTCATCGGTGTCCTCTTCCACGATCTCGGGAAGACGCTCGAATTGGAGAGCGAGAGCGGTTTTTCCTACACCGACGCCGGCCAACTCCTCGGGCATGTGCTCCTCGGGCTCGAACAGTTGGAGGCGAAGATCGTCGCGATCGAGGCCCGCACCGGCCGGCCGTTCGACGTCGATCTGGCGGTGCGGATCAAGCACATGGTGGCGAGCCATCACGGCCAGTACGAATACGGCGCCCCCAAGCTCCCGATGACCCTCGAGGCCCTCGCCCTCCACCACCTCGATCACATGGATGCGCGGCTCGCCGGCGTGCTCCAACTGCTCCAGAACGAAGCGGCGATCGACGGTGGATGGACCCAATACCAGCAGTCGCTCGGGAGGAAGTTCTTCCGCGGGCGCGGCTCATGACCATCTCCGCCGGGGGTGGCTCGCAACCGACCGTGGAGGCCACCGATGCCTAAGGATGACCAGGGCCGATCGGCCGATGGCCGGCGTGAACGGCACCCGGCGGGCCAGCCGCCCTCCGCTGCCCGGGCCGGGAGCCCCCCTGCGGCCGGCCGGGATGACGTCATCGGCGTCTTCCGCCGCGCCGCCGGAGGCTACGGATTCGTCCATCCGCTCACGGCTGCCGCGGGGAGCCGAGAGGGGGATGTCCATGTCGCCCAGTCGGCCTGCCTCGATGCCGTCAACGGCGACACCGTCCGCGTCCGGCTGTCACGGGGGCGTGATTTCCGCCGCCCCGGCCCGTCGGGCGAAATCGTCGAGGTGATCACGCGGGCGAAGACGCGGTTTGTCGGCAGTTTCTTCGTCGCCGCCAACTCGGGCTGGGTGCAGATCGACGGCACGTCGTTTCCGCGGCCGGTGTCGGTCGGCGATCCCGGGGCGAAGTCGGTGCGGGAGGATGACAAGGTTGTCGTCGAGGTCGTCCGCTTCCCCACCCATCTCCGGGACGGCGAAGGGGTGATCATCGAGGTCCTCGGGAAGGCGGGGGAGCCCGGGGTCGATACCCGTTCGATCATCCACGAGTTCGGTCTCCCCGGCCCGTTTTCCGACGAGGTCCTCGACGCTGCCCGGGCGGAGGCGGCCAATTTCACCGAACAGGTGCCGGCCGACCGACGGGATCTGACGGCGCGGACGATCATCACGATCGACCCGATCGACGCCCGCGACTTCGACGATGCCATCTCGCTCGAGCGGCTGGAACGCGATCACTGGCTGCTGGGCGTCCATATCGCCGACGTCGCCCACTTCGTGCCGGAGGGGGCCCCCGTCGACCAGGAGGCGCTCGCCCGCGGCACGAGTGTCTATCTCCCCGACCGGGTGATCCCGATGCTCCCGGAGATCGTCTCCAACAATCTCGCCAGCCTTCAGCCGGGGCGGGTGCGCTACGCGCGGACCTGTTGGATCGAGTTCACTGCCGACGGAATCCCCGTCCACACCGACGTCGAACGGACGGCGATCCGCAGTTGCCGGCGCTTCACGTACGAGGAGGTCGACCAGTTCCTCGCCGACCCGGGCACGCCCGAGGTCGAGATGACCAGTGAGGTGCGCACGCTCCTGGGGCAGATGCGCGATCTCTCCCGCATCCTCCGCCGCCGGCGGAAGAACCGGGGAGCCCTCGAGCTCGACATGCCGGAGGTGAAGGTCGATCTCGACCGGGATGGACGGGTGGCCGGTGCCCACGTCGTTGCCAACACCGAGAGCCATCAGATCATCGAGGAGTTCATGCTCTCGGCGAACGAGGCCGTCGCCGAGCGTTTGTCGGCCGCGGGCGCGGGGTTTCTCCGCCGCGTTCATGCTCCTCCCGATCCGCGCAAGCTCCGCCAGTTGACGGAGTTTGTCTCCGAATTGGGGTTCGAGGTCGACACGCTCGAGAGCCGCTTCGAACTCCAGCGACTCCTCGGCCTCACCCGCGGCCGGCCCGAGGAACATGCGGTCCATTTCGCCGTGCTCCGCAGCCTCGCCCGAGCCGTCTACGGGCCCCAGCCGGAAGGGCACTACGCCCTGGCGAGCGACTGCTACTGCCATTTCACGTCGCCGATCCGTCGCTATCCCGATCTCGTCGTCCACCGCGCCCTCGACCAACTGGCCCGCGGCCGCCGGGCTCCCGATGACGGGCTGGTCGATCTCGGTCTCCACTGCTCGACCCTTGAACGCCGCGCCGAGGCCGCCGAACGGGAGCTTGTGAAGCTCAAGCTCCTCCTCTTCCTCTCCTCGAGGATCGGCACCGAGATGGAGGCCGTCGTGACGGGGGTCGAGCCGTTCGGCCTGTTCCTCCAGGGGCTTGAACTGCCGGCCGAGGGGCTGCTCACCCTCGCCGAACTTCCCGCCGACACCTACCGCTTCGAACGGGGCAGCCACACCCTCGCCGGGCGGCGACCGGGGCAGTCATGGCGCCTCGGTGATCGTGTTCGCGTGGCGGTGAAGAAGGTCGACCTCGACCGGCGTGCCCTCGAGTTCCGGTTTGTCGGCGATCGGGCGAAGGCCCCTCTCGGGCTCCGCGCAGCCCGTCACGTGAAGGGATCGAGGCACGCCCGCAAGACGCAGGAGAAGACGCCGGGCAAGGGCAAGCCAAAGCTGAAGGGCAAGGCCAAGGGGCGACGCGGCCGTTGACCGGGCGGGACTTTCTGCCCGGGGGATGCTGAGCTGCGTGGCGGGATCGGGCGGCATCCCTACAATCGACGGGCGGCATACCCGCGCCTCGGATTCCAAAGAACCACAAGGAACGCTCCT
>CAJAYZ010000856.1 GCA_903949225.1 uncultured Planctomycetaceae bacterium | reverse complement strand
TGCTCGCTTGGCTCTCGTCGCTCGATCTCGCCCCCGTTGCCTCGGCGGCCGCGCCGCGGCGCGTGCTTGTGTGGGACGAGCCGCAGCCGGCGCAGACAGAGGCCTACGACAACGTTCTCGGGAACGCGATCGCGGCACATCTTGAGAAGCAGCCGGGGCTCGCCGTCCGCTCGGTGAAGCTCGACGACGCCGAGCAGGGAATTGGCGCCCCGCTCCTCGACAACGCCGATGTTCTCGTCTGGTGGGGGCATGTCCGTCAGGCCGAGGTCAAGCCGGAGGCGGGGCAGCGGATCGTAGAACGGATCCGCGACCGCGGGCTCGTCCTCGTCGCCCTCCACTCGGCCCACTGGGCCACCCCGTTCATCGAGGCGATGAACGAACGGGCTCGGGCCGACGTCCACCGCACCTTCGCCGACGTGGCGCCCGAAAAGCTCTCGATCCGCGAGGTGCCGGCCCAGCACTACAAGGTGCCGGCCCGCGAGGCCCGGCTTACTCCCGCCAGCGACGAGCGCCGGTATCCCGACGGCCGCGTCGAGGTCACGCTTCACCTCCCCAACTGCTGCTTCCCCGCCTACCGCACCGACGGCAAGCCGAGCCTGCTGCGGGTCCTCGATCGCCGCCATCCGCTCGCCGCGGGGCTCCCCGACTCATTCACACTTGAACGAACCGAGATGTACGACGAGCCGTTCCACGTGCCAGAGCCGGACGAGGTCGTCGTCGAGGAGCGATTCGAGGATGGGTCGTGGTTTCGCAGTGTCATGGTCTGGAACCTCGGCCGCGGCAAGGTGATCTACATCCGCCCGGGGCACGAGACCTATCCGATCTTCCACGACGCGACCATCCTGAAGCTCGTCGAGAACGCCTGTCGGATTTCTCCCGGGGAGTGAGCCCCCTGCATCCCACGCGAGCTCCCTCCATCCTCATGCCTGCGACGCCCGCTGCCCGTCTCCGCGCCCTGCTCGCCCGCCCCGGCCTCGTCCGGGCGCTTGTGCCCCATGATGCCTTCACGGCGCGCGTCGTTGAGCAGGCGGGTGCCGAAATGCTCTTCCTTGGGGGCTTTGGCGCCGCAGCGAGCGCGCACGGCCTTCCCGATCTCGGGCTGCTCTCGTTGGCGGAGATGGCGGAATGCGTGCGGCGGATCACGGCGCGCGTGTCGATTCCGCTGATTGCCGATGGGGACACAGGCCACGGCAACGGCGCGAGTGTCGCCTGGACGGTGAAGCAGTTCGAGGCGGCCGGGGCTGCGGGGATCCTTCTCGAGGATCAACTCGAGCCGAAGCGCTGCGGTCACTTTGTCGGGAAGCAGGTCGTGCCGGTTGCCACGATGCTCGATCGACTCAACGCAGCGCTCGATGCCCGTCGCTGTTCCGACTTCGTGATCATGGCGCGGACCGATGCCCGCGCCAGCGAAGGGCTCGACGGCGCGATCGACCGGGCGAATCGGTATGCCGAGACTGGCGTCGATCTGGGCTTTGTCGAGGCGCCTGAGTCGGTGGAGGAGCTCGTTCGGATCGCCCGCGAGGTGCCGCTCCCCCAACTTGCCAACATGCTTCCCGGCGGAGTCACGCCGCTGTTGCCTCTTTCCGACCTCGAGCGGATCGGATTCAAGGTGGCGGTCGATCCGACCTCGACGCTGGCCCTGACAGGATTCGCCGTTCGCGCCTTCGCCCGGGCCTGGCTCGGGGAGGGAATGCCTGTCGGCGATGCCGGCCGGATGTCGTTTGACGAGATCAAGGCGGTTGTCGGTGTTGCGGAAGTGCAGGACTGGGGGGGGGAGCCTGCCTGGCGGAGCCCGGCGGCGATTCATCATGCCCAGCTCCTCCTCGATTCGTTCGCCCGCGTCGTGGGCCGCGAGCTGCTGCCGCGCGGGGGTTCGGCCGAAGCGGAGGCCCGCAGGCTCTACCACGCGAGTTTTGTTGTCGTCTCGCACGGCACCGAAGCCGACCCGCTCCTTAATTATGGCAACGCAGCGGCCCTCGAGCTCTGGGAGATGCCGTGGAAGACGCTCGTCGGCACGCCCTCGCGGCTCACCGCCGAGCCGGTCCATCGCGACGAGCGCGCCCGGCTCCTCGAGCGGACGGCCCGCGAGGGCTTTGTCGACGATTACGCCGGGGTGCGCGTCTCGCGGAGCGGCAAGCGCTTCCGGATCGAACAGGCGATCGTCTGGAACATCGTCGACGGGGAGGGGCGGAAGCGCGGCCAGGCCGCGACCTTCGACCGCTGGACGGCACTTGAAAATGATGCGGCGTCGCCCCCTTCATCCCGGTAGCCTGTCGCGGTCGATGAGATGCGCGACGGCTTTTTGCATCCCCCCTTCATCCGGAGCACCGATGACGCCCCTCAAGTATCTGGCCCTTCGCGAACAGGTGATCGAGACCTGCCTGGCGATGAACGAGGAGGGGATCAACCAGGGAACCTCCGGCAACGTCAGCGTGCGGACGCCCGAGGGATTCCTGATCACGGCGTCTGGCATTCCCTACCGGAAGATGCGGCCGGAGCAGGTGGTCGAGATGGATCTCGACGGTGGCTACCGGGGGGAGTTTCTCCCGTCGACCGAATGGCGGATGCACCTCGACATCTACGCCGAGCGCGCCGAGGCCGGCGCGATCGTCCATGTCCATTCACCGTTCGCGACGGCGCTTGCCTGTCTGCGGAGGGAAGTGCCGGCGTTCCATTACATGATCGGCGTCACTGGAGGCACTTCGCTGCGGGTGGCCGACTACGCCGAGTTTGGCACGAAGGAGCTCTCGGTATTCATGACCCGGGCGCTCCAGGAACGCACCGCCTGCTTGCTTGCCAACCACGGCCAGATCTGTTTCGGGGGGGATCTCGATGGCGCGCTGTGGCTGGCGGGTGAAGTCGAGGCGCTGTGTCACGAGTATTGGGCCGCCTTGCTTGCCGGTGAGCCGGTGATCCTTTCCGAAGCCGAGATGGTGAGCGTCCTCAAGCGGTTCAAGACCTACGGCAAGCAGCCGGGCGACCTCGGGAATGTCGATGTCTCGGAATTGGCCGTGTTTGCCCCGATCCGCCGCGATCAGCCCGATTCTGCCGCCAAACAAGGGAAATAACGGCCCGTCCCCAGGGGCCATTGAGGTGGGGAGCCGTGGGGGGGAAACGTGGATAGAATCAGACGCATGCAATTCAGGACGACGGGGGCAATTCGAAGCTTTCTGAGTGGCGCTGCGCTCCTGCGCCGTGGCGGTGGCGCTTCGCTGTGGCTCCTGATAGCCGCGTTCCTCAGCTGGGGAGCTCTTGCAGGCGGCTGGGTGTTGGCCGCCGGGCCGGAGGAAGCTCCGGCCCCGCACCTCCTCGAGCACTTCGAGCGGCATGTCCGGCCGTTGCTCGTGGAGAAGTGCCAGGGTTGTCATGGCCCCGACAAGCAATGGGCGGGCCTGAGGCTCGACTCGCGGGCCGCGGTGCTCTCCGGCGGCGACTCGGGCCCGGCGCTCGTGTCAGGCCGTCCCGACCAATCAGATCTCCTCCACCGCCTCCGCCACGCCGATGAGGAGGTGCGGATGCCGCCGCCGGAGTCGGGGGCCAGGCTTACCGACGCCGAGATCGGGGCGATCGAGGCCTGGATCGTGGCTGGGGCGCCTTGGCCAGAGGCTCCGCCGGCCGGGCCATCGGTGATCGAAAAACAAAAAAATCACTGGGCCTTCCAGCCACTCCCCCAAGCGCCCCCAGGCGCGCTCGATCCGGCCTTCATCGATCGGCTCATCGACACGAGGCTTGCCGGGGCGGGGCTCACCCGCGCAATCGAAGCCGATCGGCGGACGCTCATCCGCCGCGTCAGTTACGACCTCACCGGCCTGCCGCCGGAGCCGGAGGAGGTGGCGGCCTTCGTCGCCGATCCCGCCCCCGACGCCTATGACAAACTCGTCGATCGGCTCCTCGCCTCGCCGCGCTACGGCGAGCAGCAGGGGCGGCACTGGCTCGACGTCGCCCGCTATTCCGACACCAAGGGCTATGTCTACGGCCGCGAGGAGCGGTTCTTCGTCCATGCCCCGGTGTACCGCGACTGGGTGATCGGGGCGTTCAACAACGACCTCTCCTACGATCGCTTCGTGACCCTCCAACTCGCCGCCGATCGGGTCTGTGGCGAAGGGGATCCCGACCTCGCCGCGCTCGGCTTCCTGACCACGGGCCGACGGTTCCTCGGCGTCACCCCCGACATCGTCGACGATCGGATCGACGTCCTCACCCGCGGGTTCCTCGGTCTCACCGTCGGCTGCGCCCGCTGCCACGACCACAAATACGATCCGGTCGCCACGGCCGATTACTACGGCCTCTACGGCGTGTTGACGAGTTCGTATGAAAAGCTCGTGCCGCTGCGGGCCGCGGCCGGGGCGGCGGCGCCAACGGCCGAGTTCACCGCCGAGCTCGCCAAGCGAAGGCGGGCGCTCGACGAGGGCTCGCTGCGGCTGCGGGCCGAAAGCTCCGAGCGCTTCCGGGCCCGGGTCGCCGACTATCTCTTCGCCCAGACCGTGCTGGGGAAATACCCCGAGCTCGGCTTCGACCAGATCATCGCCAAGGACGATTTGATTGCCG
>CAJAYZ010000855.1 GCA_903949225.1 uncultured Planctomycetaceae bacterium | reverse complement strand
CTCAAGAAACTCCACCGGCTGATTGTCACAAGCACCACCTACCGGCAGGATTCGGCGGCGAATGCCGCTCACCTCGCGGCCGATCCGGCCAACATCCTCCTCGCCCGCGGCCCGCGCGTGCGGCTCGAGGCAGAGCAGATCCGCGACGGCCTCCTCAGGGCCGCAGGGCTCCTCTCAGAGAAGATGTATGGCCCGGGGGTGCGGCCGCCGCAGCCGGCCGGCGTGACCGAGACGGCCTACGGGGGCGGGGCGTGGGAGCCGAGCCCAGGGGAGGATCGCCACCGCCGCAGCCTCTACACGTTTCAAAAGCGGACGGCACCGTTCGCCTTCGTGACCACCTTCGACGGCCCCTCCGGCGACAGTTGCCTCGCTCGCCGCGACGTCTCCAATTCCGCCCTTCAGGCCCTCACCCTCATGAACGATCCGATGTTCGTCGAGGTGGCCCGGGCCCTCGGGGCTGCGGCGCTGGCAAGCCCAGGCGACGACGCGGCCCGGCTCGACGAACTCGGCCGTCGCATCCTCTCGCGCCCCTTCGCGGCCGACGAGCGGGAGACGCTCCTGGGATTCCTCCGCGTCCAGCGGGAACGGCTGGCTGCCGGTGAGCTCGATGCCGCGAAGCTCGGCGGCGACGGAGCCGGCGATCCGATCGACCGAGCCGTCTGGATGCTCGTAGCGAGAGCCATGATGAACCTCGACGAAACGGTGGTGAAGCGATGAATGGCCTCCTCCATGCCACGCGGCGGCACTTCTTCTCCGATTGCGGCCTCGGGGTCGGCAAGATGGCGCTGGCCGGATTGCTCGCGCGGGAGTGCGCCGCCGCCGAGGGGCCGCGCGCCGTCACCGGGCCTCTCGCTCCGAAGCCGCCCCACTTCCCGGCGACGGCGAAGGCGGTGATTCAGCTGTTCATGGCCGGAGCACCGAGCCAGCTCGAGCTTTTCGACCACAAGCCGAAGCTTGCCGAGATCGAGGGGAAGCCGATTCCGCCGGAGGTGATCGGCGGCCAGCGGTATGCCTTCATCCGCCCCGACGCGGCCGTCCTCGGGCCGCAGTTCAAGTTTGCCCGCCACGGCCAGAGCGGGGCGGAGATCTCCGAGATGCTCCCCTGGCTCGCCGGCGTCGTCGACGAGATCGCTATCGTGCGGAGCTGCCGCACCGATCAATTCAACCATGCCCCGGCGCAGATCTTCATGAATTGCGGCTTCGCGCAGCCAGGCCGGCCGAGCATGGGCTCATGGGTGACCTACGGCCTGGGGAGCGAGAGCGACGAGCTGCCGGCCTTCGTCGTCATGAGCACTGGCGCCGGGATCAGCGGCGGCAGCGCCAACTGGTCGAGCGGGTTCCTGCCGTCGATGCATACAGGCACGCGCTTCCGCAATGCCGGCGACCCGATCCTCAACGTCGGCCAGCCAGCCGGCGCCGACGGCCGGCTCGCCGCCGACACCCTCGGCGTCGTCGGGGCCATCAACCGCACGCGTCTGGCTGCCGACGGCGATCCGGAGATCGCCACCCGGATCGCCAGCTACGAGATGGCCCACCGCCTCCAAACCTCGGCCCCGGAACTGATGGATCTCTCCCAGGAGACTGCCGAGACGCTCGCCCTCTACGGCTGCACGCCAGCCGAAGCGAGCTTTGCCCGGGCCTGCCTCCTCGCCCGCCGGCTCGTCGAGCGCGGCGTGCGGTTCGTGACGATCTATCACGAAGGCTGGGACGGCCATTCCGACGTCGCTGGCAATGTCCGGGGCAACTGCGAGAAGACCGACCGGGCCTCGGCGGCGCTGGTCACCGATCTCCGCCGCCGCGGCATGCTCGATTCGACGCTCGTCGTCTGGGGGGGGGAGTTCGGCCGGACGCCGATGGTCGAGGCGAGTGCCGTCCTCGGCCGCTCAAAGGGGCGCGATCACCACCCCAACGCCTTCACGATGTGGCTCGCCGGAGGGGGCATCCGCCCCGGCATCACGCACGGGGCGACCGACGAACTCGGCTTCCACGTCGCTGCCGACGAGGTCCATGTTCACGACCTCCAGGCGACGGTCCTCCACTGTCTGGGGCTCGACCACGAGCGGCTCACGTTCCGGCACGCCGGCCGCGACTTCCGCCTCACCGATGTGCATGGCCGCGTCGTGAACGCTATCCTGTCGTGACTTGCCGCCCGCCCGTTTTGGCGACGCGGTGTCTCGAACAGGGGGGCTCTCCATGCGACGGTTGCT
>CAJAYZ010000854.1 GCA_903949225.1 uncultured Planctomycetaceae bacterium | reverse complement strand
GATAGACCTTGATGATCATGTTTTCGGCAGCCTTCTCCTTCGTGGTGATCAGCATCACCTCGTCCTTGATGAGATAGGTGAGGTCGATCTCACCGAGGAGGAGCCGCAGCGCTGAGCGGAGCGACACGCCGGAGATGTTTTTGGTGACGGGGGTATCGAGATCAAGCCCGGCCTCATCGAGGGCCTTTTGGTCGAGTTCGATCGGGATCCCCTGCGAATCCCTGATCTGGGTGATCACGTCCCGGAGCGATGTCTCGTTGAACTCGAAGTTTTCGACCGGATTGTCGAGCGCGTCGTAAATCCGCTTCTCGGCGCTGCCTGGATTTCCGAGGTCGACCGACTTGTACTTCTCGCGGAGCCGGGTGATCTCCTGCCACCGGGCAGCGCTCGGGTAGATGATCGGCGGTTCGTCCGGGAACGGGATCGAGGCGATGTCCGCAAGATGGAGCACGTCCATGAAGCCACGCTGGGTGTCGCGGCGGACGCGGACGTTCTCGGTGTCGTAGTCGAGGATGCGGGCGACGAGCGGTGCGGTGACACCGATCTCGCGGGCCGTCATCGGCACGCCACGGTTGGCGTACAGCGGCGGAGCCTGTTCGGCGATCTCCTTGGCAACGATCCGCTCTGCCTCGGTGAACTTGTCGGTCGGCTGCTGGTAGCCGACACGAATCCCCTCCTCGACGAGAGCGTGGTAGCGTTCCGTGAGTTGCTTGATGCGGTCCTCGCGGCGCCGCAGTTCGCCGTCGAGCCGGGCCCGTTCTTGGGCGATAGCATGATTGCGATCGGACACCAAGGCCCGCTCGGCCCGCTCGCGGGAACGGATGATCGAATCACGGATCGAGATCTCGATCTGACGGCAGAGGCGGTCGCGGGTCGCCGTGTCGAGATCCTCCGACGACAGCACCTGCCGCTGGAGCTCCTTGAGATCGACGCGGGTCCGGTCAGGATCGACAGTGCAGGTTTGACGAGCGTTCCGCAGCCGGACAGCCACTTCCTGTTCGATCTGTTGGGCGCGGACTTTCTTCATCCGTGCAAAGTCGGCCAACTCGCTTTGCGGCTCGCCGGCGCCAAGATCGCCCCCTGTCGGCGGAGCACCATCCGGGAACGGAGCGTCAACTTGGGGCAGCCCTTCCCCTCCGAAGCCGATCGCAGCATCTTCGCCCGGGGCCGGGAGTGTGGCTCCTTGCGGAGCATCGACCTGCTCTCCCCCCGCCTGCTGGGCCTGTTCCTCTTCGAACAGCCCCTTTTGAGCCGCGGTGAACATCACCCAGGCATCGACGTTGTCGGGATCTTTGCGGAGCGAGGCATAGGCCAAACGCATCGCCGAGCCGTGGGCTCCGGACGCCTCGGCCTGTCGCGCCATCTTCACGAGTGCCGTGGCCTCGCCGCGGATCACGTTCCGCGCGACGTTGAGACCTTCACGGCCGAGCGTCGGCAAGTAGACGCCGTCGGTCTCGCGAGCGTTGCGGTAGAGCTCCTCGACATAAGCATTCTCGGGGATCGGCGCCGCAGCGGGGATCGCCACCTCTGTTTGCCGTTGCCGCATCGCGCCTTCGCGGCCCGCCGGGGCCTCGAGGACGAAGTCGAGCCGGGCGCCCTCGAGGCCACCCTCGACAAGGAGCACGGAGTCGCGGTCGGCACGGAGCGGAGGGAGGTGGCCCGGGAGCATGCGGAGCCGCGCGTCAGGCGCCTCGGCCGAGAGCACGACATCCTCTGGCCAGGCCACTGGTTGGATCGCGGCGCTTGCCATCCGGCTGCCAGCATCCGCTGGCGAGATCGTCGCATCGGGGACGATGAGCATGCCCCCGGTTGCGTTGGCGATGGCAGCCAGACTTGGCCAGTTGACCGCCGGCCCGACTCCCACCGACGAGACGCTGATCCGTTTGTTCTTGAGCGTGGTGAGCAGGTGGCGGAACTCAGCCGTATCGACCCCCGCAAGACCCGGTCCGTCGCCGATGTAGACGATGGTGCGTGGTGCCGGCGACGCCTCGAAAAGTTCGGCAGCCCCCTCCAGCACCGCCACCATGTCGGTTGACCCGAGCGGCGTGCGGGCTTCAAGGGCAGAGAGTGCAGCCCGGCTCCCAGGGGAACGGGGGCCGGCGAATTGCTGGGCGAGCGCCGCGCACGAGATGTCGGCGGCGGCAAGCAGGAAGCGGTCGTCGTCACGGGCCTTGTCGAGGAAGGCGGTCAACGCTCGAGTGGCGTTGGCCCGATGCTCCCCCGATTGATTCGCCGAGGTGTCGACGAGCACGATCACGTCGGTCGGCGAGGTGGTGTCGGCGACGGCCGTCGGTCGCAGTCCCACCGCGGAGACAGGCAGCGATGCTTCGTCACGCTGGAAGGTTTCCACGAACGTCACCGCGACGCCGTCATCGGCGAACGCGGAATACGGCATCAACGCCAAAGCGCTGATGACAAGGGAGACGGTCGCCGGGAAAATGGGCTTCGACATGGTCCCTCCAGAAGGGCCGGATGCGTCATGCAACCTCGACCTCGTGGGAAGCATATTTACTCCCCCCCGTTACCGCCAACGCCGATCTCCACGGGATTCGCCCACATTTCGAAGATTGTTTGCGCCGAAAGGGGCGGCACACGAGGCGAAGCCGCCTACGCGACCGCCGGCCCAAGGTCCTCGTCTGGTCTCCATGATCGGGGTGGGAGCTGAGCAAGCGACCCCCGAAATCGCCGAGCGAGGCGATGTTGGTCTGCTCGGGGGCGGTCGCCATACTCCGCGACAGTCGGCCGTTCGCCTCGATCGCAGCCTGTTCGCCCAAAAGGGATGCCATGCCGTTTGCCAAGGGGTTGATGTCGCCTGTGATTGCGGCCGTGCGGCCATTCGGCAGGTTTTTTCTCCATTTGCTTTGGCTCTGGGCCCTGGCGCTCCCCGCGTTGGCCTCCGCCCAGAGCGTGGCGCTGCCGCCACTCGCGGCAGCCCGCCCTGAGGGGGCCCGGGGCGTTCCGCCACGGCCCGTCATCGATGGGGGGCGGGGGTTCACGCCGGAGGAACTCACCAACATTGCCGTCTACGACGCCGTCAATCGGAGTGTCGTGAACATCAACACCAAGGCGACGGTGTCGGCCGGCCTGTTTCTGCTCGAGG
>CAJAYZ010000853.1 GCA_903949225.1 uncultured Planctomycetaceae bacterium | reverse complement strand
CGGTTCCGAAGACCGATGCTCTATCCATTGAGCTACGGGCGCGTGACTTGAAATGGAGTATACGCGGTGAATGGCCGGCCGGCCCCCCCTCTCTCCAACCGGCATCGTCATCCCAGCCAGACTTTCTTGCCAGCGACTCTGCCGGTCGGGCAAATCTGCCGATCTTTTTTTCAACGGCGGAGCGGAAGCCGTTCCCGGAACCGGGGGTGTCAGGGCCGTCGCCACGGCCGAAGACGTCCGGTCGGTTCCATCGCAGTCTCTCGACAACAACCGGCCCGAAACCATCCCCATCCCCGACCTCGTTTTCCGGAGAACTCCCATGCCAGTCGTCAATCCCCATGGCACCGCCCCGGCGGCGTCCGCGCTCCCCAGGATCGACACATGGTCGTTTCTCCTCGGGGGCGGAGCGATGCTCCTTTTCGCCTGGTTCGGACTCCTCCGTCCCTCGCAGCAGCACCTCGCCGGACTCGAGCGTCAAGTGAGCCACCTCACACGGGCCGTGTCCGATCTCAACGCCACCGGCAACGGGGCCAAGGGCACCAACGCCCTCCTCGCCCAACTCCAGATTCAAGCCCGTCAGCTCGGCGATGCCGAACAGGCCTTTGCCCGCTTCGAGAAGCTCGCCGGACGGATTTCGGCGCAGACTTCCGCGATCGAACAGGCGACCCTCACGCTCGAGGCCGTCGATGCCCTCCACGCGAGCATCTCCGCCCGGGCCCCGGCCGTCGGCGAGGCGTCGACCGTTCTCGACGAGATGGCCGACCTGTCGTCAAAAATCCAGGCGTCCCGTGATTCGGCCCGCGAAGCCCGATCGTCTCTGGCCGTTCTCGATGCTCTCCACCAAGACCTCACCGTGGGGATGACGAAGATCGACGCCGCGACGCCGGTCCTCGACGATGTCCAGACGCTCGTCAGCCGGATTGCCGGATCAGCCGCCGACGTCGACCACGCCACCACGGTGCAGGATCGTGCAGCCCAACTCGGCCGCTCCGTCATCGAGACGGAACAGCGAATCGTCGATGCGGAACGGACGATCGATCGAATCTCCGGCCTGACGTCGGCGATCGTCGATCAGGAGACGGTCACCGGGCCCGCCGAGGAACGTCTCCGTCGCCTCGTGGCCCTGAAGAGCTCGGTCGTCTCGGGAGGCGATCACCTCGATGACGCCGACGCGGCGCTCTCCCGGCTCCAGGATCTCCGCGATGGCCTGCGGAACGCCACCACGACCGTCGGCGACGTGCAGCACATGATCGTCGACGTGATGCTCCTCCAACCGGCGGTCGACCGGGCCGTTGCCGCCCTCAAGCCGGTGATCGAACTGACGCGGACCGCCCGCCAGGCCGACCCCGCCGCGATGGCCCCCCGGGCCTCCGTCGAGCCGGCCCGCAACGGTGGATCGATCCCCGCCGCGCCGCAGCCAACGAGCGACACGATGACCCCGGTGTCGGCTCCGGCCTCGGCCAATCCGGTGGTCGGTGCCGCCCCGAACGCCGACGTCACGAAGTGATGCCAGCCTGACGACGACTTTCGCCACCGGGGCCCCGACCAGGGCCCCGGTGGCCTTTTTTCACGGGCGGATTCCCTTTCGGCCGCCGATCCGCAACACTTCCTCTCGCCATGGGGGAACTGCCACGCACCACCGTCGATCCACCGCAGACGCTCTTCGGGGCACTGCGCCACCTCGGCCCCGGGATCGTGCTTGCCAGTTCGATCGTCGGCAGCGGCGAACTGATCGCCACGACGAGCACCGGTGCCCAAGCCGGCTTCCTCCTCCTCTGGTTGATCATCATCGGCTGCGTCATCAAGGTGGCCGCCCAGGTGGAGATTGGTCGGGCCACGCTCGCCTGGGGCAGGACGCCGCTCGACGCCTTTGACCGGGTGCCCGGCCCGCGGCTCGCCGGCCGGGGCTGGATCTACTGGGGGTGGGTCGTGATGACGCTCCTTGTCCTCGTGCAGCAGGGAGGAATCCTCTCCGGCGTTGCCCAAACGCTCGCGGCCGGCCTCCCCGTCACAACCGCCGGCCGGGCATGGAATCGCGTCTATGACGAGGCTGCTGCCACCCGAATCCTCGCCGCCACGGCGCAGAGCCGCGGAGAGACGGAGAAGGCCGCGGCCCTGTTTGCCCGGATGGCTGTGCTCGACGAAGAGAAGAAGGGGCTCGTGGCTCCCGCCGATGAGAAGATCTGGGCCGTTGTCACCGGCCTCGTGACGGCGGTGCTCCTGGCGGTCGGCCGCTACAAGCTCATCGAAGTCGTCTCGATCCTCCTCGTCGGCACGTTCACGCTCGTGACGCTCCTGGCGCTGCTCCTCCTCCAATTCGATCCGGCGTGGGCGATCTCGCCAGCGGAACTGACCAGCGGCCTGATTCCGTCGATCCCCCCAGCGGTCGGCAAAAACTCCCCCCTGATGACCGCCCTGGCCACCTTCGGCATCATCGGCGTGGGTGCCAGCGAACTCATGGTCTATCCCTATTGGTGCCTCGAGAAGGGCTACGGCGTTGCCGTCGGCCCTCGCGACGATTCCGAGGCCTGGGCGAAGCGGGCCCGCGGCTGGCTCAAGGTGATGCAACTCGATGCCTGGGCGTCGATGGTCGTCTACACCGCCGTCACGGTCGCCTTCTACCTTCTCGGCGCCGCCACCCTCGGCAGGCTCGGCCTCAAGCCCGAAGGGGGCGAGATGGTGCGAACGCTCGGGGCGATGTATGCCCCTGTGTTCGGGCCGGCGATCGGCCCCTGGGCCAACGGTGCCTTTCTCATCGGCGCCTTTGCCGTTCTCTATTCGACCCTCTTCGTCGCTGCGGCTGGCAACGCGCGGATGGTCGTTGACGGCCTGATCCTCGCCGGCCGGTTGCCGGGCGATGATGCCTCGAGAACTACGTGGAACCGGCGGCTGTCTACGGCCTGGCCGCTGGTGGCGATGGTCCTGGCGCTGCTGATCCGCGAGCCGGTGGCGATGGTGCTTGCCAGCGGCGCCGCGCAGGCAATGATGCTCGCCGCCCTCGGCGTGGCGGTGCTCTGGTTCCGCTGGCGGGCGCTCGACCCCCGGCTACGGCCGGGCCGCGCCTGGGACATCCTCCTGGTCACGTCGTCGGCCGGCTTCATCATCATCGGCCTGTGGACGCTCTGGCAGCGGGTCGCGACGCTCCTCGCCACGTCGGCCTGACCACGAGAGACGAAACGTCATGTCCGTCGCCATCTACGTCAGCACGATGCGGGCCGACTACCGCCTCGCCAAGGCGCTCATCGCGAGCATCGAGGCGCACCTCCGGTCGCCGCGGATCTACGTGATCCCCGACGACGACTACCCTCGCGATGACATGTTCGGCTATCCGGTGTGGCGCCCCACCGATCCGCGGATCCTCGAGCTCGATCGCTACTACAAGAAGCTCCGGGTGTTCTGGGGGCCGGCGAAGCGGTTCGTGCACATGGATGCAGACCAACTCGTCCTCCGCGATCTCCAGCCTTACCTCGATCGAGTGGCCGCCGCCG
>CAJAYZ010000852.1 GCA_903949225.1 uncultured Planctomycetaceae bacterium | reverse complement strand
TCGTAGACATCCTTCCCCGTCTGGACGGCGGCGATCCGTCGCCCCTCGAATCGGAGCGATTCAACCGGCTCGGAGTAGTGGATCTCGACCCCCATCTCCTGGGCGATCCGCGCCATCGCATTCGAAACGGCCCCACACCCGCCGATCGGATGGAAGACCCCATGCTCGTACTCGAGGAACGAGAGGATCGAGAACAGGCTGGGGCACCGGAACGGGGACATGCCGAGATACTTCGACTGGAACGTGAAGGCCAGCCGGATCCGCTCGTCCTTGAAGAAGCTCCCCAGTTCCGCGTCGAGGCTCCGCCACGGCTTGAGCAGTGGCATGAGCTTGATCAGATCGGGGTTGACGAGATCGCGCCAGCTTTCGAACGGCTGCTCCAAGAACGGGGCGAAGCGGATGAACTTCTCCCGTGTCGCGTTCATGAAGCGGGTGAAGGCCCCGGCATCTCCCGGCGCCAGCCGGGCGACCTCAGCCTCCATCCTCGCGATGTCGGGGGTGGCGAGAAGTTCCCCGCCGGCGCCAAACACGAGTCGGTACTGGGGATCGAGCGGGACGAGATCAACCTCCCGCCGGAGGTCGCGTCCGCAGGCGGTGAAGATGTCGTCGAGGACTCTCGGGTAGAGGAAAAACGTCGGGCCGAGGTCGAAGCGGTAGCCCTCGGGGGTCGAGATCGTACTCGTTCGTCCGCCGGGAAAGGGGAGGCGTTCGAGGATCCGCACCCGGACGCCGGCGGAAGCTAGCAGCATGGCGCAGCCCAGTCCGCCCGGCCCCGCCCCAATGATGTTGACTGTCTTTGCCATCCGAGCGTTGTCCATGACGAACATGACGACCATGCCGACCGTGCCTTGCCCGACCTGCCAGAGGGGCAGCGGGCCATCACAGGCCACGGCCATCGGGCTGCGACCGCCCGGGGCGTCGATCCCGCGGGCGACGGTACTATAGCACCGCGGCCGAGCAGGGGCAGGCCGTGCCAGCATCGCTCACAAGAGGGCCGTCGGCGATCAGTAGGCCGGCCAGTAAGCGCCGCGGACCGGCCGCAGACCACCGAACGGGCCCCGGCGATAGAGGGGGACCGCGACGGCCGTGGGAACCATCTGCACCGGCTGAGCCACCGCCACCGGAGCGGGGGCGTAGATCGTCGTCGGGGCGTAATTGGCCGTGGAGTCCGGGGCGTAATAAGACGTCACCGCCACCGGGCCGGACGCCGGCGACATCAGTTGAGCACTCGGGGCATAGCCGACGACGGTCGGTGCAGCGGCGTACGTCGGTGCGGCGGCGTACATCGGTGCGGCAGCGTAGGTCGGGGCACCGGCATACGAGGGGGCGTAGTACGCGGTGACCGGACGGGCAACTGTGGTCATCGCGGGAACAGAGTAGCTCGTGACAGCGACGGAACTCGAAGGCACGACCGCGGTGAGCGGAGTCGAAATGGCAGCCATCGGGACGCCAGCAGCCACGGGCGGCGAGAACGCCGAGACGGCGGCGTAGTTGCCCGATGGGTTGTAGTTGGCGACATAGGGACCGGCCGCCGGGGCAAACTCGGTGACGATCGGACGGTAGACGATCGTTTGGCCGACGGCGTCGGCAGCACCAAACCCCACCCAGCCCGTGCCGAGCAGGCCGACCACCGAAGCGAGGAAAAACCCGCCGAAATGGCCGGAAACCATCGCTGAAACGGTGTGGGAGGCGGTCATTGGACGGTTCCTGGGAGGAGTGCGGGAAAGCCTCAAGCCTTCCCGATTCGAGAATACGTCGCTCGTCACGGTGTTTGCAAACCTTTGGTAGTCTGCCGCCGGTTCGCTGCCGTTCACCCCGCGACACTCGGAGTGATTGGGGGGAAAAAGCCGATTGTGCCTGGGCCCGCCCGCCCGCCGGCCCCGGGAATGGTCGGGTGTGACACCTCGTTGCGATCGTCGCCCTGATGGGAGTCGGAAACGCCCAGACCGGGGCGTTTGGCCCCCCTCTGTCCCTCCGAGCAACCACCGTGGATAGCCCAACCCCCAGCCTCCGCCCCTCCGTACTTCCGCCGAACGCTGCGGGGAACTCGCTCTGGAAGGGCGGATTCGCCGCGCTGCTGGTCGTCCGAGCGCTGACGCTCGTCAACGATCACGCCATCAAGTGGCTGGCGATCGGGCTGGGGAAGAAGCTCGTCGACGAGGGGCGCGTCAGCCTCGTGCTCACAATCGGATTGGTCGGTCTGTCGCTCCCCTACGTGCTCTTCTCGTGGCTGGCCGGATCCCTCGCTGACCGGCAATCGAAGACCACGGTGATTCGCTGGTGCAAAGCGGCCGAGGTGCTCATCGCCTTGGCGGCAACCCTCGTGCTCGGCTTCGGCATGGGGGAGGGTGAGGCTTGGCTGGGGCTGCCGACGGGCTTGTGGCTGCTCCTCGGAGCGGTGATGGCAATTGGGATGCAGGCAGCGCTGATGACGCCGTCGATCGTCGGCGTGATTCCAGAGGTCGTCGCGCCGTCGCGCCTCTCGTCGGCCAACGGACTGTTTTCGCTCGTTTCGCTCGTCGCCGTGCTCGCCGGGACCGCCGCCGGAAACTGGGTGGCCGATGCGACGGCGCTCGACGCCGCCTCGGCCTGGGCGCGCGCCTGGCCAACGGGCATGCTCCTCGGAGGCACGGCCCTGCTGGGGCTGGCGGCGGCGGTGTTCATGCCGCACCTTGCCCCCGCCGCCCCCGACGCTCCCCCTGCCTGGAACGCGCTGGCGCGGACATGGACCGACCTGAGCCTCCTCGTTCGCCAGCCCGAACTGGCTGCCGCTGCTGCGGGAATCGTGTTTTTCTGGGCGATCGGCGCCGTGGCCCAGGCGAACGTCGATCAGTTCGCCAGCGAGGCGGGAGCGGCGTCGCAGGCGCAGGTCGTGCCCCTGCTTGTGGCCCTCGTCGCCGGCATCGGGGCGGGGAGCGTCGTGACCGGAAAGCTCGCCGCGCGGCCGGAAGGGGCCGATCCACGCGTCGATCTCGGATTCGTGCCGCTCGGTGGCTTGATCATGAGTGTCGCATTCGTAGCGCTGGCCGGCATCGGTGGCCGGTTCGTGGAGGCCGGCGGCCTGGCGGCATGGATCCCCTTCCTGTGGTTGGTGGTCCTCGGATTCGGGGCGGGGATGTTTGATGTGCCGCTGGAAACCTACCTCCAGGCGAAGAGCCCACCCGATCGGCTCGGCGGCGTGCTCGGGGCGACCAACCTCCTCCTCTTCAGCGGAATGTTTCTGGCATCGCTCGCCTATGGTGGGTTGCGGGCGCCGCTCGTGGCGGGAGGGCCGCCGATGCTCTCCGCTCGGGCGATCTTCGCGATCTTCGCAATCCTTTCGCTCGGGGCCGTGGCCGCCGCCGTCTGGTGCGCCCCACGCGCGACGCTGCGATTGTTCGTCGCCTCGATCGTTCATGCCGGATGGCGATATTCCGTCCGGCATGCCGACCGGCTTCCCGCTGCAGGCCCGGCCGTTGTCGTGGCCAATCACCTCTCTTGGCTCGACGGATTCGTGCTCGTCCTTTCCACGCCCCGGCCATTGCGGATGCTCGTCTACGGGCCGAACATCCGTGGCCGGTTCCTGCGAATGCTCTCCGACCAGTGGCGGTTCATCCTTTTCGAGCCTCGGCCGAAGTCGATCGCGCAGGCGCTGCGTTCGGTACAGGAAGGGCTCGCCGCCGGCGACGCGGTCGGGATCTTCTCCGAGGGGGGGATTTCCCGGACTGGCCCGATTCTCGGCTTCAAACGCGGGCTCGATTGGGTGATGGAGCGCGTCGAGGCGCCGATCGTGCCGGTCCACATTGACGGGATGTGGGGGAGCGTCCTCTCCTTTTCGGAGGGGCGGTTTTTCCGGAAGTGGCCGCGGCTAGCCGGCGGGGGCTGGCGGCGGCCGTTGACGGTCTGGTTCGGCAGGCCGCTCCCCGTCGGCAGTTCCCCCCGCGACGCCCGCTTCGCCCTCCAGGAACTCACCGCCCACGGCATCCGTGATCGGATGCTGACGACCCGCAACGCCGAGCGCGAGATTGCTGCCTGGCTGCGGCGGCACGCGGCCGATGCCGGGCCGCTGCAAGCGGCCCTCGATGCCGTCCGTGGCCAAGGTGTGGGCCCACCGGCGGATCCTCGGATGCCTGACTGGGCGGCGCTCGCTGCCACGGCCGAGGCCTTCGAGGGCGGCTGCCTGGTGCGCCGCGACGACCGGATGGTGTCGACGCTCGTGCCCAGCGATCCGCTCCACATCCACCTCGGTGTCTGTGGCGGGCC
>CAJAYZ010000851.1 GCA_903949225.1 uncultured Planctomycetaceae bacterium | reverse complement strand
CACGAGCCCGCGGGTGATCGGCAGCCGCCCCCCCTCAACAGCGCCGAGGTAGTCGTCCCAATGGGGGGCATTTTGGTAGTGGCAGCCGGAGAGATGGCCGAAGCTCGCCACGCCGAGCGCGAGGAGATCGCTCCCCTCCCAAAGCATGTCGCGGTAGCGGAAATGGACGCGAGCGGGGTCGCGGACGAGCGTGTAGCCGCTCGACACCGTGTACCCCGCCGCCACAAAGCGGTCGAAGGCCCTTCCGACCCACTCCCGCTTGGTGCGCCAGTCGGCCACCGGCGTCGGTGCCCCGGTCTCACGGGCGTCGTGCACGAAGGTCGTGTTCACGGGGAGCTCGAGTTGGTAGATCGTCAGACTGTCGGGCTCGAGGGCCAGCGTCCGGTCGATCGTCCGATCCCAGCTCTCCGACGTCTCGCCGACCATCCCCGAGATCAGATCGATATTCGTATTCGGGAACCCGGCAGCCTTGATCCAATCCCAGCAGCGGAGGATCTCGGCGGAGAGATGGGCCCGGCCGTTGGCCTCGAGGATGGAATCCTCGAAGTTCTCGACGCCGAGGGAAAGCCGCGTCACGCCGAGCTCGCGGAGCGCCTTCACCTTCGGCTCCGAGAGCGTCCCCGGCTCGCATTCGAAAGTCACTTCCTCGGCATCATTCCAGCCGAAGCTCCGGTGGAGTCCGGCGACGAGCCGCTCGAGTTGCTTCACCGACAGAAACGACGGCGTGCCGCCGCCGAAGTAGACATAGCGGAGCGTGCGGCCGGCGACGGCTGGCTGGGCAGCGACGAGCTCTGCCTCCCGTGCGAGCCCCTGCGAATAGCGTTCCACGTCGCTCGCTGAGGTGTCGGTGTAGACGCGGAAGTAGCAAAACTTGCACCGCTTCCGGCAGAACGGCACATGGAGATAGAGCCCCAGCGCCGCCTCGGTGGGGGCCGCGGCGAAGGCTTCAAGGGCCGCCGGAACCGCCGCCGTCGTCCAGGAGGAGAACGGGGGATAGTTGGAGATGAAGTAACTGCCCGGTTCGGTCGATTCGACTTTGGTGTCGATCTTCGTGTCGATCTTCGTGTCGCTCATGGATCGGTAGCCGTCGGGAAAAAAGCGTCAGGAGATGCCGCGGGCGGCGAGGAGATCGTCGAAATCGCGGAGGTGGTAGGGAATCTTGGCGCCGTCGAGAACCCGGCACAGACCCCGCAGCGCGATCCCCATTCCATCCGGCCCACTCGTGCCACCAAACTGCCCGCCGCCGCGGACATGGGGCTCGAGATCGAGAAACACGCCGGGGATGCCGCGGCGATCGAGGCGTTTGGTGAGGGCGGGGAGGAACGTCTTGAGATCGGCAAGGATCCGCTCGTGCCCCCCGACGCCCAGGTCGGCGGGGACGAAGTTCAACAGCCCCCCCTCTTCGACATGCCGGCCCCGAACGCTGCCGGCCACCTTGCGATAATCCTTAATGTGCACCCAACCGAGGCCCGGCTTCATCGCTTCCCACTGCCGGAAGATCTCGGTGGGGGAGAATCCCTGAACGACGAGATTGGCGGCATCGAAGACGAGGACGAGGCCGGGATGATTGACCCGGCGATGGATCTCGGCGAGGAGGTGGCCGTCACGGCCGACGAGATTCGCCTCGACCTCGAGGCCGAAGGTGAGATCGGAGCGGTGGCAGGCCTCGGCGATCCGGCCGATGCGGTCGACGGCTTCCTCCAGATACTCCTCGGGGCGCGCTCCCTTGGGGGGATAGAACGAGAACCCGCGGATGAGCTTCGTCTCGAAGGCGTGGGCCAGTTCACAGGCCCGGGCGACGTCCTTGGCAAGATACGTCTTGAACGGGACGTAGGCGTTTTTCGTGCCGTCATCGACGTCGTCGAGTTTGACCTTCCCGATCGGGGAGGCGATCGAGGCGACGTTGAGCCCGTAGCGATCCTCGAGGTGCCGGATCTTCTGGATCTCCGTCACCGTCAGCTTCATGACGTTCTTCACCCCCTTGCCGACGTCGATGAACCGGAGCGAGTAATACTCAAGTCCGATCGCCGAGAGCGCCGTGAACTGCTCCACGGCGGTGAGGTCAAACGCCGACTCATCGGCGAGCGCCGAGAGGAGGACGGGGCAGGCTTGGGCCATGGATGGGATTTCCCGGGGGGTGATGCCGCGGTCCTGGAAGCCTGGCGCCGGTGGATCGGCCGGGAGCCGCGACGCCGACCGGCCGGACGGTGCTCAGGCGGAAGGGGGGAGATCGGCCCCGGAGGGATGCGAGACGACGATCCGCGACGAGATCCCGCCGCGGGGCGTGAAGTGGGCCACGAGGGTCATCCGCCGTGGGGCAACCACCGCGACGAGATCGTCGAGGATGCAATTGGTGACGTTCTCGTAGAAGATCCCTTCGTTGCGGAAGGCCTGGAGATACACTTTCAAGCTCTTGAGCTCCACGCACACCTTGTCGGGGATGTAGCGGAAGGTGAGCGTGCCGAAGTCTGGCTGCCCCGTCTTCGGGCAAACCGACGTGAACTCCGGGCAGATGATCTCGATGAGGTAGTCGCGACCCGGGAAGCGGTTCTCGAAGACTTCGAGTTGGTCGCGGGAAGGCGAGGCGTGGATGGGTGTTGTCATAGAAGAGAGTGTGCCATGAACGCGCCGCTTCCGAAAGCGGTCCTCCCGTCCCCGCCGGAAGGTTCCCGGGGAAGGATGGTCGTCCTCCTCTCGGGAGGCCTCGATTCGGCGACGGTGGCGGCCTGGGCCCGGGCGCGAGGGTTTGACGTCATCGGGCTGTCGATCGACTACGGCCAGCGTCACCGTTGCGAGCTCGACGCCGCCAAGGCCCTCGCCTCCCACCTCGGCCTCGCTGACCATGTCGTGCTCCGGGTCGATCTGGCGGCCTTCGGCGGCAGCGCCCTGACCGATGCCGCGATCCCCGT
>CAJAYZ010000850.1 GCA_903949225.1 uncultured Planctomycetaceae bacterium | reverse complement strand
GCGTTTCGCGACGGTGAGCAGACGGCCTGATTGCAGTAGGCCCGTTCGAAGCGGACACCCCTGGCGGCGAGTCGGTCGATGTGGGGAGTCTTGGCAAGGGCGTCACCGTAGCAGCCGATCGCTGGCTTGAGGTCGTCGACACACACCAGCAGGACATTGACGCGGCCTGCCGCGGAGGTCGGATCGTCCGCAGCCGATCCCACCCCCGCGGAGATCGCCAAGATCGCGGCCGCAAGGCATCGACCGACTCTCTGGATCATGGCGGACACCTCAGGGGGGCTTTGTTCGACGGTCAGTGTTCGATTGCCAGTGTTCGATTGCCAGTGTTCGATTGCGAGGCGGCCGTGAGCGTGGAGCGGCCGTTGCACGGTGGCCGCCGGGGAGAACTCCTCCAGGCGTCTCGCGGCGTTGCCGCGGCGGCTGCCGTCGGGGCATGATAGATGATCATCCGCCCAAACCCTTCCCGCCCGATCGCGCCCCGACGTCGGACGATTCCTCCCGGAAGATTCCCATGGACTCCACTGACCCCGAGGATGATGCCGGTGCGACGCCCCCCTGTGAATCGCGCCCGGCCTGTCCGGTGTGTGGCGGGCGGCTGATTGAGATCCGGGCGAAGTTCCACTGCGAGCAGTGTCACCGGATCTGCGAGACCTGCTGCGAAGGTGGGCGCGGGTGAGAGCCTGTGGCCGGCCGTGGCGTTCGCTTGGCGTCTGAATCGGGCCGTCTGAAAACGACGCGAGCCAGCACCGTTGCCGGCGCTGGCTCGCGAAGGATGGAGGCGGCGGGAGTCGAACCCGCGTCCCGTGATGATTCAGAACAAACGTCTACGTGCGTATCCGGTCGATTTGAGTCTCGTGGATGCGCCCCCGGCCGACAGGGTTCGTCATCCACCAGCCAGGAACTTTTTTAGCCCCACCCGTACCCGGCGGTGGAATGGAGCGAGTCGGATTTGGCGACCGATTGGGAGGCCCTTCCGACTGGGGCCATCGCTCGGGGCTACTTAATTAAGCAGCCAGAGAAAACTGAGCTTCGGCAATTGAAGCTTGGTCGACTTTTAACGTGGCCAGCCGACCAACCACGACACGCAATCTGAACCTCTTGCATCCGGTCGAAACCGGTACGCCCCCTTTGGTCTCTCGACCACTGACCGAGGTCAGGGATCGAAAGCTTCGTCACTCCCTCCATCGGCACCTCGGTGGCCGGTTCGTCAGGCTTGGCTTCGAACCACCGGGAACACCGGAGGATCCGAGCCGAACTCGAGAGGAAACCGCCCCTGAGCCGGCGATGGGGGAAACTGTCCGGGCCGGCCCACGCCGGGCCCGGTCGCTCCGGAACGGCTGGGGAGCCGTCCGGTGATCGACTTTCCCATCCTAGCAAACCCTTTGGGCTGTAGCGGTCCTGGCGCTGCAAACAAGGAAATTCCAGGGGGAAAGCCCCCCGGACACCCCCCGGGGACGCCCCGGCGGGGAATGTTTGGGAAGTGGCGGACACCGTTGTTCGCCCAGCCCGCCCAGAGCCCCGTTGACTCCCCTTCCATGGCATCCGTACTCTTCGCAAAGTCTTTCGCGGCCAAGCCTTTCACCGGCCGCACACCCTCTGGTGACACGCCCATGTGCGCCGCCCGCCCCGTCTTCGGCAAGCTCGCTCTTCCCCTCGTCGTTCTCGGGCTCCTGCTGCTCGGTGCGGCACCGGCCCGGGCCCAGGATTGGGCCAAGCAGATGTTCTCGGAGACAAGCCACAACTTCGGGAACGTGGCCCGCGGGGCGAAGACGGAACACCGGTTCGTGTTCCGCAACAAGTACAAGGAAGACCTCCGCGTCGTCGGCGTCCGCACCAGCTGCGGCTGCACGACCCCGACGATCACCAAGAAAGACGTCAAGACCCACGAGACTTCCGAAGTCGTGGCGACGTTCAACACGAAGACCTTCCTCGGCCAGCACGGGGCCACGCTCACCGTCACCTTCGACAAGCCGTTCTTCGCCGAGGTGCAGCTCCGCATCACGGGGAACATCCGCGGTGACGTGACGTTCGATCCGCCGTTCATCGATCTCGGCAACGTCGATCTCGGCAAGGGAGCCGAACGAAAGGTGCGCGTCACCCACTCCGGCAGCACGCCCTGGGAGATCAAGGACGTGCGGAGCGTGAACTCGAACT
>CAJAYZ010000849.1 GCA_903949225.1 uncultured Planctomycetaceae bacterium | reverse complement strand
GACCGGGACAGACGCCCGCGTGCTCCAACCGGGCGAACGGATCCGCATCGACGTCGTCACCGATCCCCTGGCAGCCGACGGAGCACCGGGGCGACCCAGCCCCCGCTGACAGGGCGCAGGCGCCCGTTCAGCGGGAGGTGACCAGCGGTCGCGGAGGCGTGACCCGGACCTCGATCGCATCCCCGACGACCCGGACCTCAAAGACGTCGACCTTCAGCCGGGGATTGTCGCACCACGCACCGTCGCACAACCGAAATCGCCAAGCGTGCCACGGACAGGTCACCTCGCCATCCCGCAAGGGCCCGCTGCCGAGAGACGCTCCCATGTGGGGGCAGAGATCATCGATCGCCGCATAGGACGTACCATCATGGAACACCGCCACGAGGCGTCCACCGACCTCGTAGGTGCGTCCTTCACCGGCAGGAATGTCGCCGACTCGGGCGACGGGCGTGAACGGAATGTCGGACATGCTTCTACCCTGCGACAGGAAGGAACACCGTGATGCCCGCCCCGGCAACTCCCGCGGACGAGCCCGCCTCCGATCATAACCGTGATGCCAGCCGTGATCTCGATCCGGGTGCCGCCCGGCGGATCAGGCTCCTCGTCCTCGACATCGACGGAACGGTGAGCAACAGCCGTCACGAGATCGAGGAGGCCACCGTGCAGGCCGTGGCCCGCGTCCGGGAGGCCGGGATCGCGATCCTCCTGGCCACCGGTCGGCGCTACCGCGACGTTCTCCCTGTGGCGGCCCGGCTGGGAATCGAGGGGCCCCTCGTGACCGCATCGGGGGCGCTGGTGAAACGGACGAGCGATCATGCCACGCTCTTCCGGGCGAGCTTCGATCCCGGGGCGCTTGCCTTGGTGCTTGAGCGGATCGATGCCCGGGGCCTCGAGCCGATCCTCTACACCGACAGCTTCGCCGAGGGCTTCGACTTCCACTGCCGCCGCCTCCCCGGCTCGGAGGGCAAAGAGCCCCCCACAGGGGTCGGCGAATACCTGGCCCGCAACCGACACCTCGCCCGCATCGACCCCGGCCTCGATCGCCATCCGCCGCCCGGCGTCTTCGCCGGATTCACGATGGGGGATCGCGACACGATGCTCGATCTCGAACGCGAGCTCGACGGGGCCTGCCCGGATCAGCTCGCGCTCCATTGCATTCGCAGCCCGCGCTACCTCGACTGGATGTGCGAGATCGCCCCGGCCGGGGTCACGAAGTGGAGCGGCGTGGCGGCGATTGCCGCAGCAGCTGGCATCCTGCCGGAGCAGGTGTGCGCGGTTGGCGACGACGTCAACGACCTACCAATGATCCGGGCTGCCGGCCTGGGGATCGCGATGGGGAATGCGCTCCCTGAGGTCCAGGCCGCCGCCGATCTCGTCGTCTCCAGCCATGACAACGGGGGCATCGGCGACGTGGCCGAGCTCCTCGTCGGGCAACGCTGAAGGGGCTGGCGGAGCCGGGGAGGAATCGCGTCACCTTCCCATCCCCCCCAGCATGAACCGGCGCGAATGAGCCCCGCCGCGGAAAGGGCGACTTGGGGGAGGGGGCGGTGGGCCTCCGTCCCCCCGGCTGTGGCGGGGATGGTGTGCGGTTGTCCCCGGCGGCGGCGGTCCCTACAAGTCTGCCTCGCTGGCCATCCCGGCTTCGCCTTCCGCCCCTCCCGGACCCGGTCTCCGATGGACCCGAAGATCCACCGCCCGCAGGCGCAGTGCTGCCGCACCGGCCACGGCTTCCAGCCGGGGGACTCGATTGTTTCGGCGCTCGTGCGAACCCCCGAGGGACTACTGCGCACCGACACCCTCGCAACGGCGTGGACCGGTGCCCCCGAGAAGTCGGTGGCCTGGTGGCGGTCGACCTTCCCCAAGCCCGACGCGACCGGAGCGGTGCTCGCGCCGAACGATGTCCTCCTCGACATCGTGGAGCAACTCGATGGCCAGGAGCCCGAGGCCCCGCTGCGGTATCTCCTCGCCCTGCAACTCGTCCGTCGCCGCGTGCTCCGCTTCGTCGATCAGCCCACCAACACCTCCGCCCCATCCCACGCGCTCGCCTCGACCGAAGCCGAACCGCTCCGGCTCGCCTGCCGGAAACGCGACTGCGAATACGTCGTCAAGGTGGCCCCGCCGGAGCCCGCCACAGCCGCCGCCGTCGAAGCTCGGCTTGCGGCCCTCCTTTGGTCGGGAGACGCCGCATGACACCCACCCCGGATCGGTCGATGATGGCGCCGGTGCGTGCGGGCTGGCGGGCCTGCCTCCTGGCGCTGGTCGTCGTCGCGCTGGCCTCCACCGGCGCGACCTGCCCGAACGCGCTGCGTGGCTACCAGGTCGGGGTCTCGCCTCTGCCTCGGGCCCTACCGGAACAACCGACCCTCGAGCAGGTGATCGGCACCGTCCACGACAACACGCGACGGGTGCGCAGCCTGATGGCCCCGCAGGCGGTGCTTTCCGTGCCCGGCGTCCCGCGACTCTCGGCCCAAGTGGCCTGCGAGCCTCCCCGACGCTTCCGGCTCCGCGCCCAGACATCGATCACCGGTGGGGAACTCGATATCGGCAGCAACGACGACCTGTTCTGGCTCTGGATCCGCCGCCACGAACCGGCCGTGACGCTCTACTGCCGCCACGACGACTACACCAAATCGGCCGCCCGGAAGCTGATTCCGCTCCGCGCCGACTGGATGCCCGAACTGCTCGGTCTGGTGACGTTCAGGCCTGAGGACCAGCATGAAGGCCCGGTCCCCTCAAGCGAAGGCCGGATCGAAATCCGCACCACCATGGCCGGCCCGGACGGGGCGATGCGCAAGTCAACGATTCTCGATGGCACCACCGGGCTCGTCCTCGAACAGCACCTCTTCACCCCGACCGGCGAGCGGTTGGCGAGCGTGCGGACATCCCGGCACCGCGTCGATCCCACCAGTGGCGCGGCCCTCCCGCGACTTGTCGAAGTCTCATGGCCGGCGTCAGGCGTCGAGTTCCAGCTCGAGCTCACCTCGATCACGACGAACATGCCCCCCGCCGATCCGGGGCAACTCTGGCAGATGCCCTCCTACGAAGGCTTCCAGCCGATCGATCTGGCCGACCCTGCGGTGACGATCACCGGTCCCGCTTCCCCCGGCGGAGCGCTCCCCGCCGCCACACCCCTGCCGGCAGCACCGGCAGCCATGGCCCCGCAGCGTCCCCTGCCAGCCCCTCAGCCTGCCGGCTTTTCGTCCCCCCCTCAGCCTTATCCGGGCTGATGGTGTGGCAACGATCGTCAGCCGGCAGCACGGGGGCCGAGGCCGGCGGCCGGTGGCGTGTCGGACGAATGGCCGACATCCCGCATCTTCTGACGGGCCCG
>CAJAYZ010000848.1 GCA_903949225.1 uncultured Planctomycetaceae bacterium | reverse complement strand
GCATCATCATGTCGAGGACGACGAGATCGGGATGTTCGCGTTCGGCCATCAGAATGCCCTGATTGCCATCGCGGGCGACGAGGATCTCATAGCCCTTCGACTCGAGCACCGTCCGCATCGATTCGATGATCTCGGGATCGTCATCAACGAGGAGCACACGCCGGCCGCGAGGGGGCTCCGGCGGGCTCTGGGTGACGGCAGCCACCGGCTTTTCATCCGCCCCGTCCGCCGTGTCGGCACGTCGTGACTTCACGGCCTTTTTGGCTTTCTTGGGGGCGGGCATGGTGCGATTCCTGATGTGGTGCGGGGCTGGTGGTGCTGCGGGGTCGGGAAGGCCCCCGAGTCGCCCGCACTATACGCCATCGACCGCCGGGCTGCCATTGAAGCGGCCGTTGCCGCACACGCGTCAGCCCGGGGGCGGGAGTGTCGCCGGCTGGCACGGCTGGCAGCGGAGAAAGAGGCTCGCGCCAACAAGGCCAAGCGCCGCGCCGAAGCAGGCGTCGCTGGGGAAGTGGGCCGATGAAACGATCCGCTGCGACGCCGCCATGGCCGCGAAGATGGCGAAATAGATCCGGCCACGCGGGTATTTCCAAGCCAGCGCCGCGGCAAACCCCGCCGCGATCGCCGAGTGTCCCGACGGGAAGCTGTTGATGTTCGACCGGCTCCCCGTGATCGTGGCCACCACCGACTCGTTGAAGGAATCCCAGACGCTGCTGTGGCTGACGAAATCAACGGCCCGCGGCCGCACCCGATCGACGAGGAGCTTGATGATGTCGGTGAGGATGCCGCCGGTGAAGGTTGCCCCAAGGAATCGGGCAAACGTCGCCTGTTGGGGCGTCAGTTGCCGCGACGGCCGGCCAAACGCCGGCGCTCGCCACATCGGCCAGGCGAGCGTGCCGTCGAGCGCCGCCACGAGGCCGAGGAGCACCAAGACACTCACCGTGTGGCCGATGACCTCCGAGAGCGTCACGAGGCGGTGGATCTCGCCGGAGATCTTCACAAGCACCTCCGGCATCGCTGCCGGCCAGGCGCCGTCCTTAAACCAGGCGGCCACCGGCACGTCGACGGCGAGAGCGGCGATCCCGAGGGAGACAAGCACCGCCGCCATGCGCAGCAGCGGTGCCACCGAGGCAGGCCGATCGGCCGCCGCGACGATCGATTCGGAAGACGTCGCGGCGGCGCGGGGGCCGCCCGCGGAGCGCGGCTTAGGGTTGGAGCGTGTCATGCCCCGCATCGTGCCAAATGCGGCGCGGACGGTCTATCCGGATCGTGGCCAGATCGCGGCCGGGCGAGAAGCATGGTTGGAAAAGACTCTTGCCTTTTCCCGGGAATCAGGTCCAGAGCGTGCGGTCGAGGAGGCGGTAATTGATCGCCTCGGCGAGGTGATCGCAGCGTATCGTCTCGGCGGCGTCGAGATCGGCGATCGTCCGTGCCACCCGCAGCACTTTGTCGTGGGCCCGGGCCGAGAGCCCGAGATTTGTCACGGCCCCTTTGAGCATCTCGCTGGCCGGCGCGTCGAGCTGGCAGTGCTCGCGCACCAGCCGGCTCGACATCCGGGCATTGGCCCGGGTCGTGCTGCCAGCAAACCGGGCCGCCTGCCGCTCGCGGGCTGCGTTTACCGCCGCCCGCATCTGCTCACTCGACGTGCCCGCTCGCTTGGCAGAGAGATCACGGTAGGGAACGGCCGGCACCTCGAGTTGGATGTCGATCCGGTCGAGGAGCGGCCCGGAAATCTTTCCCATGTATTTCTCCACCTGCGGCGGCGTGCACTGGCACTCGCGGCGCGGGTCCCCCCGATAGCCGCAGGGGCAGGGGTTGAAGGCGGCGACGAGGATGAACTCGGCCGGGAAGCGCGTCGTCGATTTAGCGCGGCTGATCGTCACCGAGCCGTCCTCGAGCGGTTGCCTGAGGACCTCGAGCGTCCGCCGGTTGAACTCGGGAAGCTCATCGAGAAACAGGACGCCGTTGTGGGCAAGGCTGATTTCGCCCGGCATCGGCACCGAGCGGCCGCCGACGAGGCCAGCTTCGCTAATCGTGTGATGCGGAGCGCGGAACGGGCGGGTGGCGAGGAGCGGCTGCCCCGGCGCGAGGAGCCCGAGCGAACTGTAGATCCGCGTCGTCTCGATCGACTCGGCCGCCGAGAGCGGCGGGAGGATCGTGGGGATCCGCTTGGCGAGCATCGTCTTGCCGCCACCTGGTGGGCCGAGCATGGCTACGTTATGGCCGCCAGCCGCCGCCACACAGAGCGCTCGCTTCGCCGCCTCCTGCCCGCGGACGTCGGCGAAGTCGATGTCGTAGGAGGCATATTGATTGAACCACTCCCCCATCCGCGACGGCGATGGGCTGATCTGGAGCTCCCCGGCAAAAAACCGTACTGCCTCGTTGAGATTGGCCACCGGGATGATCTCGATATCCTCGACGACCGCGGCCTCGGTGGCGCTCGCCGACGGCACGACCACGCCGCGGAGGTTTTTTTGCCGCGCGGCCGACATCGCCATCGAGAGAGCGCCGCGGGCTGGCCGCGTCGAGCCCTCGAGCGACAACTCCCCAACGACGGCATAGTCGTTGAATCGCTCCGAGGAGAATTGCCCGCTGCCGGCGAGGATTCCGAGCGTGATCGGGAGATCGAAGGTCGCCGCCTGCTTCGGCAACTCCGCCGGGGCGAGGTTGACCACCACCCGATCAAGCGGCCGGGTATAGCCGCAATTGACCATTGCCCGGGCGACCCGGTGGGTGCTCTCGCGGATCGCGGCGTCGGGGAGGCCGACGAGAACGGTCGCCGGGAGGGCCCCGGTCGAGACGTCGACCTCGACATCGACCGGCACCGCCTCGATCCCCTGGAGTGAAAAGGTTCGCAGTCGCGCGAGCATGGGAGCTCTCGTTTTTTTCTACCGGCCGTTCGGCCGGAGGGTCGTGCCGGCCAAGACGGCCGCGGGTTTTCCAGGTCGGATGGCCTGTGATGCCAGGAAGTGTACGCCCGTACACTCCTAGCGCCAAGCCGCTTCCCGGACTTCTTCCTGACCGGGGCGATGGGGTACCTTGACTGTGGCGCTCCAGAGACGGAGCGGTATCCCCTTTCCCCCTGCGGATGTCAGCTTTCATGAGCGAGCAACAGAGCGTGGCTTCGGGTGGACGATTCTTCCCTGGAGCGCTTGTCGCAGTGGCGTGCCTGGCGCTGGTCGCTTCAGGTCTTGCCCGGGGCGACGAGGGGATGTGGCTGTTCAACCAGCCGCCGCTCGAGCGCCTCGAGAAAGATCACGGCTTCAAGCCGACGCCGGAATGGCTCCTCCATCTCCAGCAGTCGAGCGTCCGCTTCAATTCGGGGGGCTCGGGGTCGTTTGTTTCCGCGGAAGGTCTTGTCCTCACCAACCATCACGTCGGCGCCGACAGCCTCCAGAAGCTCGGCGACGACACCCACGACTACTATCGCGACGGCTTCGCCGCGGTGACGCGCGACGACGAGCTCCGCTGCCACGACCTCGAGCTCAACGTCCTGATCTCGATCGAGGATGTGACCAAGCGCGTCCAGGGGGCCGTCGAGTTAGGGATGTCGGCTGACGACGCCTTCGCCGCCCGCCGCAAGGCGATGGCGACGATCGAGCAGGAGTCGCTCGAGAAGACCGGCCTGCGGAGCGACGTCGTCACGCTCTTCCAGGGCGGCGCCTATCACCTCTACCGGGCGAAGAAGTACACCGACGTCCGCCTCGTCTTCGCTCCCGAACGCCAGATCGCCTTCTTCGGCGGCGACGCCGACAACTTCGAGTTTCCCCGCTTCAATCTCGACATGTGCCTGTTCCGGGCCTACGAGGACGGCAAGCCGGCGAAGGTGGAGCACTTCCTCGCCTGGGGCTCCGAGCCTGTCCGCGAAGGGGAGCTCGTGTTCGTCTCCGGCCATCCCGGCCACACCGACCGGGCCAACACGATGCGTGAGCTCGTCGCCATGCGTGATCGGCAGATGCCGATGAGCCTGGCGATGCTCCGTCGCCTCGAAGTGATGCTCGGCGTCTATTCGGGGCAGGGGCCCGAAGAGGCCCGCCAAGCCTCGGAGGATCTCTTCGGCGTTCAGAACAGCCGCAAGGCTCGCGAGGGGCTTCTCTCCGGGCTCCTCGATCCGCGCGTCATGGCACGGAAGGAGGAGGCCGAGCGCCACCTCCGCGAGGAGATGGCCAAGTCGGCAACGACGCGCGGCAAGCCGACGCCGTTTGCCCGCATCGAGGATGCCGAGAAGGAGATCGATACCATCGCCCTGCGCTACAACCTTCTCGAAGGGGGCGCGGCCTTCAACAGCAAGTATTTCTCCACCGCGCGGGCGATCCTCCGGGCTGCCGAAGAGCAGGCGAAGGGGAGCGGCGAGCGGCTCCGGGAGTTTCGCGATTCGGCCCGCGAATCGATGGAGCTGGGGCTGTTCTCCGACGAGCCGGTCTACGACACCCTCGAGACGGTGAAGCTCGCCGACTCGCTCACCTTCATGGTGGGGGCGCTCGGCGTCGATGACACAATCGTCAAGGCGGTGCTCGCCGGCAAGTCGCCGCGCGACCGGGCCGCGGAGCTCGTTAAAGGAACGGGGCTCGGCAAGCGGCCGACAGAGCCGGGGCACGATCCGGTCCGTGACACGCGTCGCGAGATCTACCAGGCCGGCCTCGACGGCGGTGCCAAGGCAGTGGAGAAGTCGGGCGATCCGATGATCGAGCTGGCGGCAGCGGTCGATGCCGAGGCCCGCCGGCTGCGAAAGATTATCGAGGCGGCCCGCGAGGTGAAGCAGCAGGCCCACGCCGAGATCACGCAGGCGCAGTACGCCATTGCCGGTGACGGCCTCTATCCCGATGCCACCTTCACCCTCCGCCTCGCCTACGGCACGGTGAAGGGCTACGAGCAGGACGGCAAGCGGATCGATCCGATCACCCACTACGCCGGGCTCTTTGACCGGGCGGCGCTGAAGAAGGAGACGCCGCCGTTTGATCTCCCCACGCGTTGGCAGACGCAGCGGAAGGAACTCGAGGCGAACGACGCCTTCTTGAAAGTCCCGTTCAACTTCGTCTCCACCGCCGACATCATCGGCGGCAATTCCGGCAGCCCGGTCGTCAACCGCGACGGCGAGCTTGTCGGGCTGATCTTCGACGGCAACATCCAGTCGCTGATCCTCGACGTCGCCTACGACGACCGCCAGAGCCGGGCTGTCTCGGTCGATGCCGCCGGAATCCTCGCCGCCCTGCGGACGGTGTACAAAGCCGACGAGATCGTCGCCGAGCTGACCGCCGCCCAGCAGCCCCCGCGGGCCCGGGCTGCCGATGCCGGGGACGCGGGCTGGAAGTCGCTCTTCGACGGCGAATCGCTTGGCGGCTGGAAGAGCACGTCGTTTGGCGGTGAGGGGGAGATTGCCGTTGAGGACGGCTCGATCCTCATCGGCCGCGGCTCCGACATGAGCGGGATCACCTGGACGAAGGACGTGCCGAAGCAGAACTACGAGGTCGAGCTCGAGGCCCAGCGCGTCGACGGCAACGACTTCTTCTGCGGCCTCACCTTTCCGGTCGGCGACGATCCCTGCAGCTTCATCGTCGGCGGCTGGGGCGGGGGCGTTGTCGGGCTGTCGAGCATCGACGGCCAGGATGCCGCCCACAACAACACGACAACGTACAAGGAGTTCAAGTCGGGGAGGGGGTACACCGTCCGCGTCCGCGTCACGCCGGAGCGGATCGCTTGCTGGATCGACGACGAGCAGGTGGTCGACCAGAAGCTCGCCAACCGGATCGTCTCGATCCGCAACGAAGTCTTCGCCTCAAAGCCGCTCGGGATCGCCACCTACTCCACCGTCGCCCGCGTCAAAAACATCCGCGTCCGGCCGGTGGGGGCAGCGGCGAAGCCAGTCGCCGAAGGAGCGGCCGCCGCGCAGGACGAATGAGCGAGACACCATCCGACACCACGGCAGCGGGGGAGGAGGCTGATCCGTCGGCCTCCCCCGTCGCCGACCGTCCCGACAAACTCCGGCTGCGGATTGCCGGGGAGGCGGGGCGGATGCTCGCCGACCGTGGTGGCGACTCGCGTCGCGCCGGCTTCCGGGCTGCCAGGCGCGTGGGGCGGGGCTGGGTGCCGCCGCAGCATCTTCCCGACACCGGTGAGATCCGCCGCGAGACGGAGCGGGCGATGGTGCAGGGCTCCGATGCTCCGGCCGGAAAGCCGGGGCTTCCCGGCGACCGTTTCGACCGGATCGCCGAGCTCGTCCGCGTCCTCGGCGCGGTGAAGCGCGATCCGGTCAAGTATCCGGAGGGGGACGCGCTCGAGCATTCGCTCCAGGTGTTTGCCCGAGTGAGCGAGGAGTGTCCGTGGGACGAGGAGCTGCTCACCGCGGCGCTTGTCCACGACATCGGCCTGGCGATCGATCGCTCTGCCGCGGTGGCCGTAGCGCTCGACGAGCTTGCCGACCTCGCCACCGATCGCACCCGGTGGCTCGTGGAGATGCTGCCGGTGGCGACGGCCCTCCACGCCGGAACGCTCGGGCACAGGGCCCGCCATCGGCTCGAGGAGCATCCCGACTACGACAGCCTGCGGCTTCTGGAGTCAGCCGACCGCCGCGGCCATGTCCGCAGCGGCGAGGCCCCGACGCTCGAGGAAGCGATTGAAATCCTCCGCGGGCTCGACAGCGATGACGCCGCCGACAGCGCTGAAGCGATAGGCAACGCGGACGACGACGACGCTCACCGATCCGACGACGCCTGACACTCGGGGCCGCCGGTGTGCAGCGTTCCACCGTGGCCACGCCAGCCCGGGCGGCGACAGGGGCCGTCTTGCCGATCGGTGACGGGAGGTTGACAGCGGGGCCCCCCCCACTTGCGGCATGCGGGGCGGTGGTGGATATACTGCAGACGGCGCCTGTTAACGCGCCAG
>CAJAYZ010000847.1 GCA_903949225.1 uncultured Planctomycetaceae bacterium | reverse complement strand
CTCGGCCATCGCCTCGACGGCGGGATCGGTGTTGCTCATGACTTGATTACCTCCTGGGCGAGCGCGTCGCGTTTCTTCTGCCACGTGGAAGCCGCCTTGCTTGCTTCGGCGAGCGTGGCCCGCATCGCGTCGCGATCACGCCGAATCTCTCGCCATTGCCGCAGCTTCTTGTCGAGCTCCCCGCCGTGGCCATCGGCCTGCCTATCGGGGCCTTCCAGGTGCTGGGGTCGATCTCTTCGGCCGGCGTGCCGGCGATCTTCTCCACCGCCTCGGCGACGGCCGCGAGCCGGCGTTCAAGGTCGGCCAACTTGAACTCGGCGTTTTCGCGCTCGCCTTTAGCCTTCCTCGCCTCCCGGAAGGCCTCCTCGTAGTGGGCGGCGACGCCGCCGGGGACGTTCTTCGGATCGAGGAGCCGCTCGCGGGCGGTGTTGCCGTCGCGAATCGCCTGGTTCGCCTCGTCCAGTTCGTATTGGAGAACTTGGGCTTTCTCCGCGTAGGCGTCGCGGGCCTGGAAGACCTTCTCGGCCTCCGCGTGTAGGGCCGTCTCGGACTTCTTCACCCTGCTTGTGGCGCTCGTGATCTTGTCGGCCGCGATCAGCCACTCGGCCCGGCGGCGGGCGAGGGCGACGGCCGCCTCGAAGTCGTCGGGTTTCTTGCCGACCACGGCGAGGGCCGCCTCGACGGCGTTCACGTCGGCAGTGCCACCCGCGGCGACGGCGCGGGCGGCGGCCGCGATCGTGTCGAGGGCGGTAGCTTCGGCCGATTGGGCTCGGGATCGAAGCACGTCGAAGATCATCGGCATCGGCAATCCTCCTAGAAGGTCAGCGGGTTGGCAGCGGCGAGGACCTTTGCCGGCGGCTGCCGGCGAATGATTTGGGCGATCGGCTCGCGGTGATCCGTCATCAGCGCCTCGAGCCGGAGCGCGGCCGCGATCGCCTCGGGGTCGTGGTAGTACAGCCCAACGTCTTCGACGAACCGCTCGACGACGCCGGCGCGGTGGGCCAGGTGGTAGAAGGCGCGGACCCACTCAACGGGATGGTGCGGGGCCTGCTCGGCCTCCGACTGCGTCTGCTCCAGCACCGCGGCCAGGGCTCTTACCCGGTCGGGGTGGTAGAGGGCGATCGGGCACTCGATTCGCCGGCCTGCGGCCTGCTCGGTGACGATGTGGGCGTATTCGTGCAGCACGGTTCCGCCGACGTACCACGCCGCCGTACTGACGATGTCGCTCTCGCTGGTGGCGGCTGGCAGATTGGCCGTAGCGTCGTGAAGCTCGGCTCGGACGTTGACCGCCAGCACCGGGCCGGGCTCGGCGTCTGCCGGCAGGGTGGGGCGGAGAACTTGAAACACTCCGGCCGCCATTGTGAAGCCGGAGACGGTCATGCTCCTGGTGCCGATCGTGTCGAAGTCGACAAGGTGGAGCGGCTAGCCGGCGAGGGCGACGGGGTCGGCTCGCCGGAGGAGCGCCTCGGCGCCGGCGAGAATCTGCCGGCCGTGCCGCTCGACAAGGTCGTCGGTTTCGTCTGCGACGGTCTGCGGGACTCGTCGCGCCCACCGCTCGCGGCCGGGGCGCGTTGCCTCGATCCGCTCCGCCCGCAGTCGCTCGAAGGGATTCATAGCAGCCTGCTTGGCCTGGGCGACGGCGACGAACACGGCGAGTTGCTCGTCGGTGGTGATTTCAGCCACGGGGGGCATTGGGCGGCCTCCATTGGGCTTCGTAGGCGACTGGGTCGGCGAGCCAGGCGGTGATCTCGTCCACGGGGTAGAGCGTGCGCGCCTGCTTGGCCGTGCCGGTTTTGGTGGGCCGGGGGCCGCGGGGCGGCGATTGGGCCGACCACGCTCGAAGGGTGCCGGGCTTCCGGCCGATCATCTCGGCGGAACGGGCTCGGGAGACTGCGTGTGGATTGCTCATGCCTCCGAATGTCGTAGCTATGCGCACGAACGCGGAGGGGGTGTGGCAGAGAGGAATCGGGACTTGTCCCGGTTCAGGGGCCGTCCGCGTCTTGGCGGTCTTTGATGTGCGCGACCCTATGCCACCAAAAGAAACCGGGCTGAGCACCTTGCGATGCCCAGCCCGGGTGTCACCGTGACTATGAACCTGTCCGTGTCACGCGTGGCCGGTCAGGCCGCTTTCAGCCAGCGGCGCTCAAGCAGCCCCAGCGCCCCCAAGACGAGGGCCAGGATGCTTCCCAGGTTAGTCGGGTCGATCTCGGGCACGCCTGAGGCAACAGGACTCAACTGCAATTCGGGGGAGAAGACAAGTATGTTCTGACCTGGTCCATAAAGCGTACCCGCCGATGGCGTGAAAGCGAAAAAGTAATCAGGATTATCATACAAGAAAAAGTTGCTCATATCATCAGAATTACCGTTATCTCTATAGAAAAGCCTGGCGTTCGAGCCATCCCATTGAAAACTTTGCACCGGTTGGTTCTCAGTGTAAGATCGCCCTACGAGAAAACTTTCGGTAGAGGTCATCACACTAAAACCTGTGATGGTGAAAGTGAACAAGTTGGCAGCGTCGGCACCAGCAGCGTCGGCAAGT
>CAJAYZ010000846.1 GCA_903949225.1 uncultured Planctomycetaceae bacterium | reverse complement strand
CTTTTCGACCTCGACGTCAGAGCCCTCGCTGCCGAGCGTCAGGCGCTTGTAGTGGCTGTGGACGGCGACGGCGAGCACCCGCTTGGCGTGCTCCTGCCCGATGACGTATTCGTCGAGATGGCCAACGATCTCACGCGGCGACGGGATCGAGGTGAAGAGCTGCTTGCTCGTGCCGCGGCGCTTCTTCTCCTGATCGAGGATCGACTGGCACAGTTCGATGCACTCGCCGCAGATGTACACATCCCCGGGGCCCTCCACCAACGGGCCGACGTCTCGGTAGCTCTTGCGGCAGAATGAGCAGAACGCGTTCTTCTTCGTCGTTCCACCCGCCCCGCGGCGACCGAGGTTGTTGACGTCCTTCCCTGATGGCATGTCGGTAATTCCCTTTCGGACTGCGGTTGGGCGTGTATCGGTCGCGGACAGCTCGGCGTCAGTCGGCGTTCCCCGCCCGAGGAAGCGGCTTGGCCGGCGGCGGGGTGCCTCCGGTCTCCGACTTCTGCATGTGCGGTTCGACGAGCGTTCTTATTTTTCGGTATTCTTCCTCGCTCAAAACACCCTGATCGCGGAGATTTTTGTAGCCGGCCAGCGCGTTTTCCCAATCGCCACGACCGGACTCCGGTTGATCTTGCTGGGCCTGCCGGACCCACAACTGGAGGGCCCGGAGGGCGACGATGAGGGCGAGAAGACCTCCAAGGAGGATCGCCGCTAGGCCGGCGAGGTCGCGGAGCGAGGTTTGGGGGGAGAACACGGGAGTGGGGGGAGCGGGGGGATCGGGAGAGTGGGGGAAAGTCCCGAAAAAAGCCATCGACGATGGCTCCGGGGCTGCGCGGATTATGGCAGTGGGCGGATCACCCGGTCCAGCACGAAAACCGCCCCTTCCCCCAAACCCTGCCGGTTGCCCTTTCCGCGACACCGAGAGCGGACGGATGTGAATCTGGGGGGACTTTACCCGTCATTCCCGAAAATCGGGACATGCCGTCGCGGCGTTGACGATTCAGCGGCATGCGATCGACCAGCAGACACTTTCGCCAGTTCATCGCCGGGAGCGGCCGTGGAGCCATCCATCGCCGGCGGCTTCCAGGGGTGATGGCGGTCTGTTTTCTGGGGCTGTTGGGACGGGCCTGGGGGGAGGAACTTCCTCCGGCCCCGAGGCTTCCCGATCTGGTCCGGACGACGAACACGTCCTTCGCGATCCCCTTCAAGGTGGCGCCGTCCCAGCAGGCCGACCACGCCGCGGCGCGGGTCCTCCTCCAGGCTTCGAAGGATCTCGGGGCGACCTGGGAACAGGCCGGCGAGGCCGGGCCGGAGGCCGGGTCGATCGTCTACAGGGCCGCGGCCGACGGGGAGTATTGGTTTCGACTGCGGGCGATCGATGGCAAGGGGAGACAGCGCGGGGGCGAGGGGCCCGACATGCGGGTCCTCGTCGATGCCGCCGCGCCCCGCGTCACGGCCCGGGTGTGGCGTGGCAACGACGGCGAGATTGTCTGTCGCTACGCGGCCGCTGACGACACGCTCGACCTCCCGAAGATGGTGGTGGAGTATCAGACGAAAGCGGAGCCGACCTGGAAGAAGATCGCCGCCGAGGCGATCCTCTCCCGCGAGTCCCCGGCCCACCTGCTTGGCGAGGAGATCTGGTGGGCAGGCGAGAAGGTCGAGGCCCTCACGGTGCGGATCGCGATCAGCGATGCCGCCGGGCATCGGACCGTGAAGCAGTTCACGATGGAGGCTGCCGACCCTGGCGTCGAGCAGGGCACGCTCGCGGCGGAGATCGGTGTCCCGGCGTTGCCCGGGCAGTCGTCCTCCGCGGTGGTTACGTCGCCCCCCCCTGCCCTGCCCGCGGCGAACCAACTGGAAAGTCGGCAGCTGGAAAGTCGGCAGGAGCCTCAGGCCGGGGCCGCCACGGACGTGGCCACCGTGCCTCCCGGTGGATGGGCGGCCGACACGTCGGGCCGTTGGGCCGGCGAGGGGCCGGCCGCGGCCGTCGCCCCGCCTTCTGAAGCCGGCCAAAGCCGCAGCGTTCTTGCCCGCCCTGTCGGGACAGGCAGTCGCGCGGGCCTGCCAAATCCCGGTGGCCGGCCGGAGGTGGGAGCCACGCCTCCGCCGCTTGCCCCCGCGACCCCGGCGATCGAGGCTGCGGCACCGGGGACGGTGGCGCGAGCGCTCCCCACCGAATACCGTGGCCGTCCCCTGCAGATCGTCCGCTCCCGGAGATTCACCTGGGATTACGAGATGCAATCCGACCGCCCCGATACCATCCCGGTGCGGGTGGAGCTGTGGAGCACCAGCGACGGCGGTGTCACCTGGCAGCGCAGCGCCGTCGACGACGACGGCCAGAGTCCGATCGACGTCACCCTTCCCGCTGCTGGCCTCTACGGATTCCGGCTCGAGATCGTCCCCGACCTCCCCGACGCCGGGGGCGGGCCACGCTCGGGCGAGATGCCGGAAGGGTGGATCGGGATCGACGACGAGCCCCCGCAGGTCGAGATTCTCGAGGCGACGCGCCTGAAAGACACCGAGCCGGGGGGCGTGCTCATCCGCTGGGCCGCCCGCGATCAGATCCTCGTTCCCAAGAGCGTCCGGCTGATTCAGTCGCCAAGTGCTGACGGCCCGTGGGGGACGATCGCCGAAGGGTTGGAGGCGCAGGGAGAATACCGCTGGCAGCCCGAGCGGGGAACGCCGGCCCGGGTCTTCATCCGCGTCGAGGCGAGTGACGCCGCGGGAAACATCGGCCGCGGCACGACGCCGGAGCCGGTCACCGTGGCGATGCCGCGGGTTGTCGGCAAACTCGGCGGGGTGAAGATTCTCCCGTAGCAGGCTTTGGATAAAGTGACGGCCCGACCGCACGAGGCGGTCGCGAGTGCGTAGCACTCGAGAAAACCGGAGGTTTTCCAAGTGGAAAAAGGTCATGGATGACTTTTTCCACGGGCAGCTAGCAGGCAACGGACCTGAACGGGGGGCGAAAAGGGGCAACGGTGTGTTTTTCCACGGAAAGTTAGACTGTTGGGCTGCCGTTTCCGGGGCCCTAGGTTTTCCCCGGTCCGGCGTCCTCCGAGGCGCCCCCCGTGGCCGAATCCCGCTCCGCCCTGGAAATCCTCCGCGCCCCCGATGACTGGTCGCCCCCGCCGTCGGCGGTGATCGCGCTTGTGGGCGACGAGCCCTTCCTGGCTGGTGAGCTTCTCCGGCTCATCCGCGGGCACTTGGTGCCCGACGAGGCCGACCGGTCGTGGGCCTGGCGGGAGTTCGACGGCGACTCGATCGAGGATCCACGCGACATCTTCGATGAAGCGGCGACGGTGCCGATGTTTGCTGGAGCGACGCGGGTGGCGGTCGTCCGCTCGGCCGATCCGTTCGTGACCAAATGTCGCTCGACACTCGAGACCCTCGGCGCCGCCCCCCGTGGCCTTCGAGGGCTTGTGATCCTCGACGTGAAGACCTTTCCTGCCACGACGCGGTTGGCGAAGGCGCTCGCCGCCCAAAACGCGGTCATCGACCTGGCCGTGCCGTCGAAGATCGATCTCGCGGTCTGGGTGCGGCACTGGGCCCGCGCCCGGCATGGCTGCGTGCTCGAGGCGGCCACCGCGCAGCGCCTCCTCGAACGCCTCAACAACGAACTCGGTCAGATCGATCAGGCGGTGCAACGGCTCGCCGGAGCGCAGGGCAAGGGGGGCAAGGCGATTCCCCCGGAGGCGATCGACGACATGGTGGGGAGCGCGCAGGAGCGTTCTGCTTGGGGAATGGTCGATGCCGCGGCGGCGGGGAATGCCCCGGAGGCGCTCTCGGCGCTCGCCGATCTCCTCGCCAACGGCGAGAACCCGATCGCGCTGTTTGCCCAGGCGGCGACGAGCCTCCGCCGCCTCGCTGCTGCCGCCCGGCTCCTCGGGCTCCCCCCCGGCGCGGGGCGCCCCGGCAGCTTCGATGAGGCGCTCAAGTCGGCCGGCGTGGCGGCGTGGCCCAAGGCGCTTGCCCAGGCCCGCGAATCGCTCCAGCAACTCGGCGGCCGTCGGGCCCGTCAGCTTCCGCAGCGGCTTGCCGACCTCGACCGATCGCTCAAAGGGGATGCTTCCCGCGGCCTGCGAGCGAGGCTGGCTCTGGAGCGGTTGATCTGCATGATGGCCCGACAGACGCCAGGGATCGATGTCCCGGCGGGCAGGCCGGGGAGCCCGGCGGCAGCGAAGGGCGGATCGGGGCCAGGAACAGGCAACAGGACAGGCAACACAGGCAACGGGACCAGGAGAACGCCGACGTGAACGCGGATGGACAGCAGGACGGGCATCGGGACGTGTGGGAAAATCCGTTGGCATCCCGCTACGCCTCCGCCGAGATGGCCAGGCTGTGGAGTGATCGCAACCGCTACCGTACCTGGCGTCAGGTGTGGCTGGCGCTGGCCGAGGCCGAGGCCGAACTCGGGCTCTCGATCACGCCGGCCCAACTGTCGCAACTGCGGGCCAACCTCGAGCCGATCGACTTCGCCAAGGCGGCGGCCTACGAGAAGCAGATGCGGCATGACGTCTTCGCCCACCTCCACACCTACGGCGATGCGGCGCCGCTGGCCCGGCCGATCCTCCACCTCGGAGCGACCAGCGCTTTTGTCACCGACAACACCGACTTGATGCTGATGCGCGATTCGCTCGATCTGATCGCCGCCCGGCTCGCCGGGGTGATCGAGGCGCTCTCGGCCAAGGCGGCCGAGACCAAGGACATCGTCTGCCTCGGGCTCACCCACCTCCAGCCGGCGCAGCCGACGACGATCGGCAAGCGAATCTGCCTGTGGATCCACGATCTACTCATCGATCTCGAGGAGATCGTCCACCGTCGCCAGCTTCTCCGGGCCCGTGGGGCGAAGGGAACGACCGGCACCCAGGCGAGCTTCCTCGAGCTCTTCGACGGCGATCATGCCCGAGTCCGTGCCCTCGACGAGGTGGTGTCGCGGAAGCTCGGCTTCAGCGGCTCCTACGACGTCACCGGCCAGACCTACACCCGGAAGATCGACTCGCAGATCGTGGCGGGCCTCGCCGGCATCGCCGAATCGACCCACAAGGCCGGCAACGATCTCCGGCTCGCGGCCGCCTCGGGAGAGCTCGAGGAGCCCTTCGAGCAGGATCAGGTCGGCTCCTCGGCGATGCCCTACAAGCGCAATCCGATGCGGGCCGAGCGGATGTGTGGCCTCGGCCGGTTCGTGATGGGCCTGGCCGCAACGGCCGGGCAGACCGCCGCCACGCAGTGGTTCGAGCGGACCCTCGACGACTCCGCACCGCGCCGCCTCGTCCTCCCGCAGGCCTTCCTCGCCACCGACGCCCAACTCGTCCTCTACGCGAACATCGCTCGTGGGCTCGTCGTCATCCCCGGTGCGATCCGCCGGAACCTCGAGAACTATCTCCCCTTCCTCGCCGCAGAACGGATCCTGATGGCAGGCACGAAGGCCGGTGGCGACCGGCAGGAGCTCCACGAGGCCTTCCGTGTTCATAGCCACGCCACGACGGCGGCGATCCGCGAAGGGAAGCCGAACGACCTCGCGGCCCGTCTCGCTGCCGACCCGCTTTTCGTGGCTGTCGATCTGGAAGCCGCGATGGAGTCGCAGGGGCTGGCCGGACGGGCGTCAGCCCAGGTGGAGGAGTTCCTCGCCGGCCCGGTCCGCGAGGCGCTCCGTCGCAACCCGGCCCGCGCCGCCGCCGCCGCGCTCCACGTCTGAACGCCTCCGCCCCCATGGCCTGCGGTTTGTCAGTCGGTGATGGAGGCGAGAATGGATGGAGTGGAGAGCGGTCGGGGCAGCGCCTTGCCCTCCCCTCTCCAGGAGGCCGGCCACAGGCCGATTTCACCGCTGCGCCCAGTGGGGATCCAGTCGGGGAGGTCGACGCCCGAGCGGTCGCCGTCGAGGCGAAAGCTCACGAGCGACTGATACGGCAGGGATGCCAGGCCGTGGAGGCTCGCCTTCCCGCGGCGGGCGGCGAGGGCGGCTGCGGCCTGGGGCGACAGCGTCGTCACGCCATTGAGGCAGAGGTGTCCGCGGTGCCGGGCGAGCGCCAGGATCACCTCTTCTTCAGGATCTTCGAGGCCGTTGAGGGCGAGCAGCCCCTCGTGGGTGGCAAGCGCCTCGGCCGTGGCGACGTCGATCGATCGCAGGCCGTTCAAATGGAGTGTGCCAGCGTGCCTCGCCAGGGCCAGGGCGGTGTCGGCAGAGAGCGTCTCCAGTCGGTCGAGCCGCAGGTCGTCGGTGTGCGCGGCTAGCTCAGCCGCGGCCGCGTGGGTGAGCTCCGGGAGAACGGCGAAGTGGAGGAAGCCACGGCAGGCCGCAAGCTCATGGGCCGCTGTGGCGTCGAGCGTGCGGAGGCGACGGAGGGAGATGCCGAACGGATTGGCCGCCAGACGGTGGGCCTCGTCAACGGAGATGGTCTCCTCTCGATGGTCAGCCGTGCTGCGGAAGAAGCAGTCGGCAAGCGTGCTGAACGTCCGAGGAGCTTGCCCGTGGTCTGCGGAAGACGACGCGGAGCATCCCCCGAGCGCGAGGAACGCGACGGCCATCGCCGCGCGACCCATCCGTTCAACAAACAACGCGCGCGGAGTGGAAGAGGGCGAGGCAAGCATGAGCACCTCGTGGCAGGGAAGGCGGGAGCGATGCTCGTGGAGGCCGGCGGAGGGCCGGGCCCGAGCGACGCCCGAGTTGCGGAGGGAAAGCAGGCGGGGGTTCGCGCCGCTGTTCGCGGGGAACGGGGAGCGGAGAGGGCAATTGGCATGCCGGCGGCTCGTGACCGCGGATCTAGGCCTGGCGTCATCGGCCGCAACCTCTGGCAACGAATGGGGTTGGGGCCATTCCGGAAGCGGGAGGGTGGAACGCTCATCCGCTTTGAGGAAACGGTCGGCCGCCCGGGATTCCGGCAGCGTCTGCCCGGAGGAGAGGCAGCTCTCGAGAACACGAGCCTTCACGAATCCGCGTCGGTCACGGCCAGCCGGCATCGGCCAAGGGCAGACCCGAGCCTGTCAGATCCGGTCCTGATGGCGCGACCGGCTGCGGTTCGAGCGGCAGTTCATGCACAGGCCGCTGATGATGAGGCGGTGGCCCTGAGCGCGGAATTGATGGAGGGCGGCGACGGCGTCGAGGATCTTCCCCAGGTCGGCGCTCGAGAACTCGATCAGCGTCTGGCAGCCCGTGCAGTGGAGGTGATCGTGCTGCGGGTAGCCGTAGTCGTGCTCGTAGACGGCCCGGCCGCCGAGCACCATCTTCCGCAGTAGCCCCGCTTCCACGAGCTCGGTGAGTGTCCGGTAGACCGTCGGCCGGCTCGCGGAGGCGCCATCGGGGGTGCCGCGAAGATCGGCAAGGAGTTGCTCGGCATCAAAGTGCTCGTGCCGGGCGCAGACATGTTCGACGATCATCCGCCGCTGCCGCGTGATCCGCTTCCCCCGGGCCTGGAGAAACTCCTCGAACCGCTCGCGCGGCGTCAGCGCCACATCGACCTTGCCGAGCGAGAAATCGGAGGTGGTGGGCATGGCAAAGCGTTCCTCGATCAGGAGAAAGACCTG
>CAJAYZ010000845.1 GCA_903949225.1 uncultured Planctomycetaceae bacterium | reverse complement strand
GGTCTTGAAGACGCTTTCCAGCGGGCTCGGGGGGATTGCCTGCGCGATGCTCGCGGCGGAGGAGGCCGGGGCCGCGGCGCCGTTTCTCCATGGCGGCAAGCCGCGGGCGAAGCGCGTCGTCGAGCTGTTCATGACCGGTGGGGCGAGCCAGTGCGATCTCTTTGATTACAAGCCGCGGCTCGAAGCCCTCCATGGCCAGCCGTTCGATCCGGGGGCCGGGAAGCGCGTCGAGGCGAGCATCAGCACGCCCGGTGCCGTCATGAAGAGCCCATTTGCCTGGGCCCGGCATGGTGAGAGCGGGAGATGGGTCAGCTCGGCGCTTCCCTACCTGGCCCGCGAGGTCGATCGGATGGCATTCCTGATGGCGATGGAGTCGTCGTCGAATGTCCATGGCCCGGCAAGCTACCTGCAGACGAGCGGGTTTGTGCTGCCCGGGTTTCCGTGTGCCGGCGCCTGGATCTCGCACGCCCTCGGCAGCCTCGCCGACAACATCCCCGCTTTTGTCACGCTCCCCGATGCCCGCGGGCTCCCCTACAACGGCCGCAGCGCCTTCACGGCCGGCTTTCTGCCGGCCAACCACCAAGGGATGGTGATCCAGGCCTCGGCCCCCCAGCCGATCTCTCATCTCCGCCCCCCTCCCGACCGCACCGACATCACCTCAGAGAGCCGGGCGGAGGGCCTCGAAGTGCTCAGGCGCCTCAACGCCCTCCATGGCGAGGCCCGCCCGGGTGACGATCGGCTCGCCGCCCGGATGGCGAGCTACGAGCTGGCCGCCAGGCTCCAGCTGTCGGCGCCGGAGCTCCTCGATCTCGCGAGCGAGACGGCTGAAACCCATCAGCTCTACGGCCTCGATCAGCCGGAGACGGCCGACTTCGGCCGCCGCTGCCTCCTCGCCCGCCGGCTCCTCGAGCGCGGCTCCCGGTTCGTGCAGGTATGGAGCGGGCCGGGGGGCGGGTCGCTCAACTGGGACAACCACGGCGACATCCCCCGTGAGCTCGGGGCGGTGGCCAAGGGGATGGATCAACCGGCAGCCGCGCTCCTGGCCGACCTCGGTCGCCTAGGTCTCCTCGAAGACACGCTCGTGGTCTGGACGACCGAGTTCGGGCGGATGCCCTTCAGCCAGGGGAGCGTGGGACGCGACCACAACGGCGGCACGTTCGTCTCGTGGCTGGCCGGCGCCGGGATCAGGCCGGGCGTCGCCTACGGCGAAAGTGACGAGTGGTCGTGGAAGGCCGAGCACGACGTCACCACCGGCTACGACCTCCACGCCACGATCCTCTGGCTCCTCGGCATCGATCACGAGCGACTCACGGCCCGCCATTCGGGGGTCGATCGCCGCCTCACCGACGTTCACGGCCGCGTGATCCGCGAAATCCTCGCCTGAAACGGCTGCGTCGCCCGGTCGATGTCGCCGGCGATCACCGGGCCACCAGCATCCCGACTCGCTTCTTCGCACCGGCGAGCGTCGTGCCGCCCCCGTCCGCGGCGGCCAACGACGCGAACGCGGCGGCGGTGTCGTCGTCAAGGATCGTGCCGGTGGCTTTGGCCGTCGCGATGGTCGCATTGACGGCGCTCGACAACTGCACGGTGAAGGTCTCGTTGGCCTCGACAATCGAGTCGTTGTTGATCTTCACGGCCACCGTCTTCGTGGTCTCGCCGGGAGCGAACGAGAGGGTTCCACTCGTCGCCAGGTAGTCGCCGTTGCGACCCGATCTCGCCGTGCCGTTGACGGTGGCGAATCGGACGCTCACCGTCGACGCGTTCGCCTCGGAGAGCGTCACCGTGAACAGGAACGTTCCCTGTCCCTCTGCCGCCGAGACGCCGGCGATCGCCAACGCCGGAACGACGGCAGCATCGTCGTTGGTGACCGTCCCCGTCCCCGAGCCGACGGCGATCCGGGCGTTCGTCGAGGGCCCCGACAGCCCCACCGTAAACGTCTCGTTCGCCTCGACCACCGTGTCGCCGAGGATGTCGACGGTGATCACCTTGGTCGTCTCGCCTGGAGCGAAGGCGAGGACGCCCGATTGGGCGACGTAGTCGCTGCCGGCTGTCGCTGTGCCGTTGGCCGTGGCGTAATTCAAGGTCACGGTCGAAGCCGCAGCCGCCGCCAAGCGGACCGTGAACGCGAGCCCGCTCGTGCCAGTATTCCCCTCCGCGATGCTGCCACCGCTGATCGAGACATCGATCGGCGGAGCCGCGTTCAAGGCTGCCGCCGTGTCGAGCCGTCCGCCCGTGACCACCATCCCCGTCATGGAGCTCGTCGGACGGGCCGTCGTGAGGATCGCCGAGCGGACCGCCGACGCCGATGCCTGCGGGAACGCCGAGGCATAGAGCGCGACCGTCCCCGTGACGTGTGGCGTGGCCATCGACGTGCCGTTGTAGGATCCGTAGCCGTTCCCAGGGAGCGTCGAGACGATCCCCGATCCGGGGGCGGCGATGTCAACCGTCGCAGCCCCATAGTTCGAATACGACGCACGCGTACCGGAGGCCGTCAGCGCCGCTACCGAGATCACAGACTCGTACGCGGCCGCCTTCTGGCTCGTCGTTCCCTGGAGGGTCGTGTAGCCCGAGGGATAGGACGGGGTCGCGTCGTTGTTGTCGCCCACCTGATCGGTGCCGCCATTGCCCGCGGCGGCCACGAACAGGATGCCGGCATTGGCCGCGCGGATGATCGACGCATGAAGCGCCGACGAATACCCGCCACCGCCCCAGGAATTGTTCGAAGCGACGATCCCGACACCGTGGCGTGTCTTCAGGTCGGTGAGATAGTCGACCGCCTTGATCGCTCCGGCGGTGCTGCCGCCGTCGGCGCCGAGGAACTTGGCCGGAATCATCGTCACAGTCCAGTTGATGCCCGCTACCCCGACGGCATTGCCGCCGCTGCCGCCGATCGTGCCGGCGACGTGCGTGCCATGCTCGTCTCCCGCACCGTCGTACACCGTCCGATCGTTGTTGTAGAAATCCCAGCCGTTGGTGTCATCGACGTAGCCGTTGCCGTCATTGTCGATGCCGTCCCCGGCGGCGTCGAACGGGTTTACCCAGATGTTCGCCTGGAGATCCTGGTGACCGATGTCGATGCCGGTGTCGATGATGCCGACGGCGACGGACCGCGATCCGGTGAACCCGGCATCCCAGGCCTTCTCGGCCTGGCTGCCAAACTGGTTGGTCGTGCCCGAGGGACCGGAAGCGGTCGGCTGGTCGTCGCCGTACATTCCCCACAGGCGACTGCTGGTGGTGTAGGAGGGATCGTTGGAAACAGCAACCGCGGAGAGGCGGAAATTCGGCTCGGCGAACACCACGCCGGGCCGGTTGGCCACCGCCGCGATCGCCCGCTCGATTGTGAGCCCCTGGCCGAGGGACACGCGTTCGAGGACGCCGTTCCCCTGGGCACGCATGGCGGCGGTCTGGATCGCCTCGAGCGCCGCGCCGCCGAGCGCGGCATGAACGGCAGCGCGGCCTGCAGCGCCCACCGTGGGGGCATATTGCACCAAGATCTCGCCCTCGAAGAAGGCGGCGAGGACGCGCCGTTCCTCGAGCGGCTCGATGCGGAGGCTGGAGCCCAGTCGCCGGCTGGAACAGGAGCGAAGTCGGTCAATCCGGCCGCGATCGGGGCGAAACGCGATGGCCGATGTCCCACGGGTGTTCGTGGCACGAGTCATGGCCTGTTCCTTGCATTGCAGTTTGCCCCTGCGGATTCCAACGTAGTCGGCTCGCCGGACCGCGTCAATCTTTCGGCCGATTCGAGCGCCTGCCGACAAGGGAGCCACTCCAACTCGCCTTGCAACATCGCCCCGGCTGCGGTCAATTCACCTCGCCCCGCCTCCTGCTTCGCCCCACCAGACCTCTGCCAGGGCCGTCGATGCTTGCTCCGATCGCGCTGTTCGCGGCCGCCGCCCCTGCCGGCGACTGGCCCGCCCTCCTCACGGCGCTGGTCGTCTGCGCTACGCTTGTCGCCCTTCTCATCGGCCAGCGCGGGCCCGACATGGCGATGATCGGCGGGGTGGTCGTGCTTCTCGCCGCGGGAATCCTCACTCCCGAAGAGGCCCTCAAGGGGATGGCCAACGAGGGGATGATCACGGTGGCGGCGCTGTTCGTCGTGGCCGCCGCGGTGGAACGGACCGGGGCATTGGCCACGGTCGTCGACCGGGTACTCGGGCGCCCGGCGACGCTCGCCTCGGCCCAGCTGCGGACGATGGTCGGCCCGGCCGTCGTGTCGGCCTTCATGAACAACACCCCGGTCGTCGCGCTGATGGTGCCGGCGATCCGCGACTGGGCCAAGAAGCACCGCTTCAGCGTCTCGAAGCTCCTCATGCCGATGAATGCGGCGGTCGTCCTCGGGGGCTTGTGCACACTCATCGGCACGAGCACGAACATCGTCGTCAGCGGATTGGTGAAGGGGAAGACCGGCGCGCCGCTGGGGATGTTCGAGATCACCCCCCTCGGCGTGCCGCTCCTCCTGGCAGGGATGGTCTACCTCGTGTTCGCGAGCCGCACGTTGCTGAGAGACCGGCGGCCGGCGATGAGTGTCGGCGATGACCCGCGCGAATACACCCTCGAGATGGTGGTGGAGGAGGGGAGCCCGCTTGCCGGTCGGACGATCGAGGAGGCGGGGCTGCGCGGCCTCGAAGGGCTGTTTCTCATGGAGATCGACCGCGGCGGCCACTTCCTCGCGCCGGTGGCCCCCACCGAGCGCCTCGAGGATGGCGACCGGCTGGTGTTTGTGGGGATCGTCGAGTCGGTGGTGGAACTTCAGAAGCTCCGCGGCCTGCGGCCGGCGACCGATCAGCTCTTCACCCTCGACGGCCCCCGGTCGGAACGGACGCTCATCGAGGCGGTCGTCTCCAACAGTTGCCCGCTGGTCGGCCGGTCAATCCGCGATGCCCGCTTCCGCTCGAGCTACGACGCGGTCGTGATCGCCGTAGGGCGCAACGGCGAACGGCTCCGGATGAAGACCGGCGACATCGTCCTCCAGCCGGGCGACACGCTCCTCCTCGAAGCCGCGCCCGGCTTCGTCTCCCGGCAGCGCAGCAACCGCGACTTCTACCTCGTCAGCGAGGTGAGCGACTCCCGCCCCCCGCGGCACGATCGGGCGGCGCTGGCGCTGGTCGTGCTCGTGACGATGGTGGCGGCGGCGACGCTGGAACTGGTGCCGATGGTGGCGGCGGCGCTCGTCGCGGCGGCGGTCGTCGTCGCCACGCGCTGCCTCACCTCCGATGAGGCCCGCGACGCGATCGAGTGGGAGTCGCTGCTGCTGATCGCCGCCAGCTTCGGTCTGGCGCGGGCGATGGAGAAGACGGGGCTGGCCGAAATGGTCGCCGGGGCGACGATCGACGTGGCGGGCCGCCATCCCTACGCGCTCCTGGCGGCGGTGTACCTCGTGACGATGGTGTTCACGGAGCTGATGAGCAACAACGCCGCGGCCGTCCTCACCTTCCCGATCGCCTGGAAGACCGCCGAGGATCTGGGGGTCAACCCGATGCCGTTCGTGATGGCGGTGACGGTCGCCGCCAGTTGCGGCTTCGCCACGCCGATGGGCTACCAGACCAACTTGATGATCTACGGCCCCGGCGGCTACAAATTCACCGACTACCTCCGCTTCGGCGGCCCGCTCAACATCCTCGTGATGATCCTCACGGTGATCCTCGCGCCGCTCCTGTGGCCCTTCTGAAGCCCGCCCGCCGTCCACCGGGAGTCGCCTGCGCATGCGCCCTCTTTCCCTCCGCTTCCTCCGCAGGCTCGTCGTCGCGGCCACGCTCATGGCCTCCCTCGTCGCGCCGGCCCGATTGGGCGCCCAGGCCCCCGCGGCTGCAACGCAGCCGGCCGCACCCTCCCTCCCCTTCAATCCGGCCACCTACGTCCCCCAGGTCATCCTCCCACTGCTCCACACGCCCCAGGTGCAGGCGGAGCTCGGGATCGAGGGAGCCAAGCTCGGGCAACTCGAGCAGCTCTTCGCGACCGTCGACGGCGACTGGTGGCGGGCTCGCAATCTCCCCCCGGCCGAGCAGCGCGCTGCGATCACCAAGGTCGAGAAGATGGTGAAGACCTGGCTCACCGGAGCGCTTTCGCGCGAGAAGCTCGTTCGCCTTGCCGACCTCGAGCGGCGTGCCCAGGGGGGGCGAGTGCTCCTCCGGGAAGACGTCGCCGAGGTGGTCGGCCTCGAGCCGGCGCAACAGGAAAAACTCCTCGCCGCCGCCCGCGCCACCGAGTCGGCAGCGGCAGCGCTCGGGAGGGTGTTTCAGTCGGGGGGCGGTCAGGGTGATCTCGAGAAGGCGGCCCTCCTTGCGGCGCGCGAAAGGGAGCTCAAGCTCCCCGGCGATCTGCTCTCGGAGGAGCAGCAGAAGGAATGGCGACGGATCGTCGGGGCCCCGTTCGACACGGTGACACTCGACCGCATCTATCCGATGGCGCCGGAACTCGCCCCCTCAGACACCTGGATCAATGCCAAGCCCCTCTCGCTTGCCGCTCTCCGCGGCAAGGTCGTGATCCTTCACTTCTACGCCTTCGAGTGTGTCAACTGCCAGCGAAACCTCCCGATCTACGCCGAATGGCACCGGGCCTTTGCCGACAAGGGGGTCGTCCTGATCGGTGTCCAGACCCCGGAGACCGAGGCCGAGAAGGATTCAGGCAAAGTGATTGCCGCAGCCAAGGAAGCGGGGATCGACTATCCGGTGGTCTTTGACGGCGATTCGGCCACCTGGAAGGCGTGGGGCAACACGATGTGGCCCACGGTCTATGTCATCGATCAGCAGGGTTATCTGCGGGTCTGGTGGCAGGGGGAGTTGAACTGGCAGGGGGCGAAGGGAGATGAGGTGATCAGCACGGCGGTGGAGAAACTCCTCGCCGGCAAGGCCGACG
>CAJAYZ010000844.1 GCA_903949225.1 uncultured Planctomycetaceae bacterium | reverse complement strand
TGGCTCGGCTCCTACTCTTCCGATGCCGTCGTCTACACCTCGTACCTCGTCGTTGGCGTCGCCGGCGATCAAGGCGTGGCTGAATACATCGGCGGCACTTGGAACGTCGCCAACACCACCCTCGGTGAGCAGGCCACGTCGGCCTACAACTATCTCGCCGTGGCCGGCAACGGCACCTACACCAATTCCGCCGCCTTCACCGTCGGCTCGAGCGGCAACAACAATAGGGTGTATGTCGGTAACGCAGGCTGGTTGAATGCCCCAAACGGCACACTGACGCTGACAGGCACCTCCGATGTCGTCATCGGGGCCAACGCCGGGGCCCACGACAACAAGATCTACGTCGATGCCGGCAGCACGTTCTCGTCGCCGAAGAACATCGTTGTCGGACAGTCTGGCTCCTGGAACTATTTCGAAGTCGCAGGTGGGAGCACGGCGACCTCCGGCGGGGCACGGATCGGCGTCGATGCCGATGCCGTGCTTAACTCCGCCGCGGTGGCCGGGAGCTCTTGGACCTTGAACGGTGCGGTCCGGGTCGGCGACGCCGGCAGCGACAACAGCTTTTACATCTCCGGTGGCACTGCCACGCTCACCGAGCCGGGGAAAAACTTCTACGTCGGCTACAACAAGAGCGCGAGCCGGAACATCCTCTGGCTCGACGGCCCAACGGCGAAGCTCGAGGTCAAGGCGACCGGGGCTGACGTCGTCATCTCCGGAAACGCCGCCGGGTCGGGGGCGAATGCCACTGGCAATGTCGCCGTCGTTTTCGGGGCCACCATCGATGCCACGAGGGTTTTGGTGGGCGACGGCGGTTCGCTCGTCGGCATCGCCGGCACGATCACCGGTAATGTCCTCGTCGGCAGCGGCGGTGTCATCGCCCCAGGTTTCCTCGATTATTTTGCGATCGGGTCGCTCGCGATCGGTGGCAATCTCGATCTTTCTCAGCAGGGTGGGGGGCACATCGACATCGATCTCGCTGGAAACGAAGCCGACATGATCACCGTCGGCGGGATTCTCGATACGACGAACGCCACGTTGCATTTCAACTTTGCGACGCCGGTCACGTACGGCACCTACATCATCGCCAGCTACGGCTCGCTCGTCGGCACGTTTGCGACGGTCGAAGGGCTGCCAGCGATTTGGACCCTCGACTACAACTACCTCGGCCTCAATCAAATCGTCGTCTGGGCGCCCGTTCCGGAGATTGATCCGAACTCCTTCGGCAGCGCTCTGGCCCTGGCGATCGGGGCGCTCGGCCTCGTCGAGCGGCGGGCTTACCGGGCCCGTCGCCGCTCAGGTATCGCCTGATCGGGCGGCTTTGGTGGCCGGGGAACGCCGGGGTTGTGCCGGCTGTGGCTTGCCGGGTGAAATGGGGGATCTTGACCAGCGGGTCGATTCCCCATTTCCCCGGGAGCACGTATGCAAGAGCGTCCGACCAACCAACGCGGCAGCGACGACGACAACGATCTCGGCGCTGACATCGAAGGCCTCGGCGTCTTCTATCTCGGCAAGCGGGTCGATCCCGATTCTGGCAAGCCTGGCCGCGAGCCGCTCCTCCTCGATGCCCGCCGGCTGACGACGCACGCTGTTTGTGTCGGCATGACCGGCAGCGGCAAGACGGGCTTACTCGTCAGCCTTATCGAAGAAGCGGCGATCGACGACATCCCCGCGATCGTCATCGACCCCAAGGGGGATCTCGCCAACATCCTCCTCACCTTCCCGGAGCTGCGGCCGTCCGACTTCCGGCCGTGGCTCGAGGAAGATGCCGCGAAGCGCGACGGCCTCACGCTCGAGGAGCTTGCTGAGAAGACGGCGAAGAAGTGGTCCGACGGCCTCGCCGCGAGCGGGCAGTCGGGGGAGCGGATCGCCCGGCTCCGCGAGAGCGTCGACATGGCGGTCTACACGCCGGGGAGCTCGGCCGGCCGGCCGCTTGCGATGCTCGGCAGCCTCGAGGCACCGGAAAAGGCAATCCTCGATGATCCCGAATCCCGGCGCGAGCGGATCGAATCGCTCGTCTCCGGGGTCCTCGCGATGGCCGGCATTGACGCCGAGCCGGGGCGGAGCCGCGAGCATCTCCTCGTGTCGGCGATCGTCGATGCCCTGTGGAAGAGCGGGCAAGAGGTCGATTTCGGCACCCTCGTCCGCGCCATCCCCGCCCCGCCGATCGAACGCGTCGGCTTCCTCGAGCTGGAAAACTTCTTCCCGGCCGCCGATCGCTTCCAACTCGCCGGCAAGCTCAACACCGTCGCCGCCGCACCGGGCTTTGACGCTTGGCTCCACGGCGAGCCGCTCGACGTCGGCCGGCTCCTCTGGACCCCGGCCGGCAAGCCACGCGTGAGCGTGATCTCGATCGCGCACTTGAACGACGCCCAACGGATGGCGTTCGTCACGCTCCTTGCCGGTCAGGCGGTGTCGTGGATGCGCTCCCAGGCGGGCACATCGAGCCTCAAGGCGCTGTTCTTCATGGATGAGGTGTTCGGCTATCTCCCGCCGACGGCCAATCCCCCCAGCAAGACGCCCCTCCTGACGCTCCTCAAGCAGGCTCGAGCCTTCGGCCTGGGAATCGTGCTCGCCACGCAGAATCCGGTCGACCTCGACTACAAGGCCCTCTCCAACGCCGGCACCTGGTTCCTCGGTCGGCTGCAGACGGCGCGCGACAAGGCCCGCGTGCTCGATGGACTCGAAGGGGCGGCCAGTTCCTCGGGGGCCGGCTTCGACCGGGCCCGTGTCGACCGGTTGCTCGCGGGCCTCGAGCAGCGGATGTTCCTGCTCCATTCGGTCCACGACGACGACGAGACTGTCTTCCAGACGCGGTGGACAATGTCCTATCTGCGCGGGCCGCTGCTGCGCGAGGAGATCAAACGCCTCCAGGGGGCCGGGCCTGCGCCTGAAGCGGTGGCGCCACGTCGCAACCCGTTCGCGACCGGGGCCGGTGGCGCCGGGGGGGCTGGCCCGCGGCCGCTCCTTCCCCCCGGTGTCCGCGAGGTGTTCCTCGCTTCCGAAGGGCCGGCTCCGGCCGGTGGCCTCCTCTACAAGCCGGCGATCCTCGGCCGGGCCCGCGTCCGGTTCACCCACACGAAAGCCCGGATCGATTGCGATCGGGAAGTGTTCTGTCTGGCGCCGGCCGGCGATCAACTCGGGGAATCGGCCTGGGAGGGGGGGCGGCAATTCGCGGAAGTGCCGGAGGTGGAGTCTGGGCCCCAGGGAGGAGGCTTTGCGAGCCTTCCTGCGGCGCTCTCGGCCGCGAAGGCGTACGCGAGCCTCGGCACCGCGCTCAAGAGCCATCTCGCCAGGACAGCGAAGCTGACCGTCTTCACCGCGCCAGCGATCGACGCGGTGTCGCGCCCCGACGAGACCGAAGGGGAGTTTCGCGTCCGGATCGCTCAGCAGGTGCGCGAGTGGCGCGACAAGGAGATCGACCGAATCAGCGACAAGAGCGCTGCCAAGCTCGCGTCGCTCAATGACCGGATCGGGCGGGCCCGGCAGAAGGTGGAGAAGGAGAAGGCGGAGGCGAAGAACAAGTCGATGCAGACCTACGTCTCGATCGGCACCGCCGTCCTCTCGGCGATCCTGGGTCGGAAAGTGGCCAGCTCCACGACCGTCGGACGGGCGGCGACCTCGATGCGCTCGGCGAGCCGGGCAACGCGCCACCAGGCCGACGTCGTCCATGCCGAGGAGGCGCTTTCCGACCTCGAGGAGAAGCTCGCCACGCTCGAGGGCGAAGTGAGTGAGGAACTCGAGAAGGTGCGCCTGCAGGCGAATCCCGATCGGCTCGTTCTGGAATCGATCGAGATCGCCCCGAAGAAGACGGAGATCTCGGTGGATGACGTCGTCTTGGCGTGGGTGCCGGCGGTCGAGTCTTTTCCGGTGGCGCGGGGCGAGGGTGCTTCCACGCGGCGGCCGTGGGGAGGTGACGCTTGACCGCTGCCGGACCGTGCCGAGAGATCGTCCTCGTTGACTGCCCGGACGAGGTGGGGCTGATCCACCGGATCACCGGAGTCCTCCAGGCGCTGCGCCTCAACATCGACACCAACCACGAATACGTCGACGCCGCTCAAAGGTGGTTTTTCTTCCGCGCCGAGGTGACTCCCGCCGCCGGCCCCGTGGCGGCGGCCGATCTCGAGCGATTCCTCATCGCCGCGCTCCCTGCCGGGGCGACGGTCCGCGTGACCCGCGAAGCCGTGCGGCGGATCGTCGTCTGTGCGACGCGCGAGCCCCACTGCCTCGGCGAGCTCTTGCTGCTCGCTTCCTGCGGCGATCTCCCGGTGCAGATCGAGGCGGTGGTGGCCAATCACGATTGCCTGCGCGGTTTGGTCGAGCGGTTCGACGTCCCCTTCCATCACGTGCCTCACGAGGGAATCTCGCGGGAGGATCACGAGACGGCGCTGTTCGGGGAGATCCAAAAGTACTCCCCGGAATATGTCGTCCTCGCCCGCTACATGCGGGTGCTCTCCGCGGGGGCGATCGGCCACTACGCAGACCGGATCGTCAACATCCACCATTCATTCCTGCCGGCGTTCGCCGGGGCGAGCCCCTACAAGCAGGCCCATGAACGCGGCGTGAAGCTCATCGGGGCGACAGCGCACTTCGTCACCGCCGAGCTTGATGCCGGGCCGATCATCGCTCAGGACGTGATCCCGGTGAGCCATGCCGACACGCCGCAGCGAATGGCCCAGGCGGGCCGCGATGTCGAGAAGCTCGTGCTCGCCCGGGCGGTGCGGCTGGTGGCCGAGGAACGCGTCTTCCTCCATGGCCGGCGGACAGTGGTGTTCGGCTGATTGCGACCGGGCGTCAGTCGTCGAGGCCGAGGTCCTCGTTGTAGCCTTGCTGGACGACGGCGTTCTCGGCGCGCTCGTGGGCCTGCATGCTATGCATGAAGACATCGAAGGCCTCGCGCATGTCGCGCCACGCCTCGGCGCATGGAGCTACTCCGACATCGGCAAAGCGGTCGACGATCCGGTCGAGATCGGCCAGAAGCGCCCCGTGTTGGGAGAGCACCTCCGTCGCTGCGGAGCCGAGCCTCGGCATGCGGGCGACCGCCTCCTCGATGAACCCCCCCGACTCCTCCTGTTGGAAGTGGTCGGCGAGATGGCCGCGGAGCGTGGCGATTGCCCGAACAAGCTCTTGGAGGCGTTCGCAGCCCGGAGGGGATTCGGCTGCCAGCATCGTGCGGAGCGCGGAGAGTTGCTGGAAAAGCTCGCGGTGCTCGGAAAGGAGATGTCCGAGGATCACTGGATCGGGCCTGTCGATTGATGGCATGGCTGCAGCCTCCGTCGCAGGAACTGTTTTCACGATTCGATCGTAGGTGCGGTGTAGGCTGAGGATCCGGGAAGGCTCCCCCGCGGCCGTTGTGCGCGGCTCAGGTCCCCCGGACACTCCCTCCGGTCTGCCGATGTCCGATTCCCCCCCCGCGACTGAAAACACTCCCCCAGCCGGCTCGAGCTCTGCCTCGCACACCTTTCGGGCGCAGGCGGTGCTCGCGGGCACGGGGATCGATCTCGGCGCGCTTGGCGCCGCGGAGAGGCCCGGCGGTGCGCCGCTGGTCGTGGAGTTGATCGGCGCGCTCGATGGACTGGGGATTGCCGGATCCCCGGCCGCTGCCCTGGGGGCTGGAGTGGGGACGACCGGCGTGGCAGTCCTCTTCCGGTATGGGGCGGTGGTGTTTTTCGGCGTTTCCCCGGCCGGGGTGGCGGAGTATCTGCGGCAGATCGGCCCCCATCTCCGGCAGCCGCTCGGGGCGGCCGATCGGGAGACGGAGGGGCTCGAGATCCGTGTCGGCGGTGCGCGGGAGACGTTCGAGGGGAATGTCCTTGTCCTCGCCGATGTCACTCTCGAGAAGCTCCAGGTGGTGGCTGACATCATGGCCAAGAGCGTGTCGCTGGCCCACCACGAGCGCAACATCGAGCGTCAGTTCGAGCGGATCGAGCCGTTCGCCGTGAACCTCGAGCATTGGGGGCGCGGGGGCCGGGCTGCCCACGAGCTTCTCCAGCATCTGGGAACCGCCCTCCTCGCCGAGCACAGGGTCGTGGCGGGGGCCCGCGTCGACGATGCGCCGGAGCTCCTTTGGGACCATCCCGAGCTCGAGCGGATCTGGGCCAGGCTTCGCGATGAGTTCGAGATCCGCGAGCGTTTTTCCGCCCTCCATGGCAAGCTCGCCCTGATCTCTCGGACGGCGGAAACGGCGCTCGAGTTGCTCCAGAACCGGCGGGCGCTGCGCGTGGAATACGCGATCGTCGGCCTGATCGTCTTCGAAATCTTCCTCACGCTCCTCCAGTGGTGGCTCTCCGGTCGCGTCGGCTGACGTTCCCCCTTCGCGGTGCACCCTGCTATAAATCGGCCGGTGGTCGGCCACCGCTTCCCTGCCCCGCTCCTTCCTTCCCCTTTCCTTCCGGAATCCCCGCATGATGCCCCCGCGCCAGGCCCGCTTCGGGTGCCTCCTGGTTCTCGTCACGGGATTGTTTGTTGCCATCCGGCCGGCCGCCGGCCAGCAGGTGGCGGTGGAGGAGTTCACGCTCCCCAACGGAATGCAGTTCCTCCTTGTCCCGCGTTCCGACCAGCCGAACGTCGTCAGTGCCGGGTGGGTGGCGAAGGTGGGAAGCGTCAACGAGCGCCCCGGTATCACCGGGATCAGCCACTTCTTCGAGCACATGATGTTCAAGGGAACCGACACGATCGGCACCCGTGACGCGAAGCGCGATGCCGAGTTCCGCGCCGAGCAGCGGCAGGTGCGCGAGGATCTCAATCGGCTCGTGTGGAAGGAGCAGTACGACCGTTATCTGAAGGGCGAGATCGACGATCCGTGGGATCCCGCCAACGACACGCAGGCCCTCCGCGTCCTCCGCGGCCGCCTCGACAGCCTCATCAAGGCCCAGCAGGGGCGCGGTGACGACGGCGCCGCCACGGCGACGATCGTCAAGGACGAGTTCGATCAGGTCTACACGAAGGCGGGGGGGAGCGGCATGAACGCCTTCACGAGCTTCGACCTCACCTGCTACTTCATCACCGTCCCCGCAAACAAGCTCGAGCTGTGGGCCTGGATGGAGAGCGACCGGCTCCACGACAGCGTCTTCCGCGAGTTTTACTCGGAGCGCGACGTCGTCCACGAGGAGCGGCGGCTCCGCACCGACAGCACGCCGACGGGGCGATTCCAGGAGCAGTTCGACAGCATGTTCTGGGCCTCCTGCGGATATTCCTGGCCCGTCATCGGCTGGCCGAGCGATTTGAACAGCTACACCGAAGAGCAGGCGCAGGAGTACTGGAACACCTATTACCGCCCCGGCAATCTCGTCGGCGTGGTCGTCGGTGATTTCGATGCGGCCGCGGCGAAGGCCTTCATCACTCGCTATTTCTCCCGGATTTCGGCTGGCGAGAAAGCACCGCCGCCGGTGGTGACCCTCGAGGTTGATCAGCTTGCCGAACAGCGGATGAACGCCGAGGGGGATTTCCCGCCGTCGGTCGAGATCCGCTACCACACGGTCCCGGCCGGCCATGTCGACAGCTATCCGCTCGACATGCTCGCCGAGATCCTCAACGAACGCACCGGTCGACTCTATCGAGGGCTCGTCGAGGAACGGGCGATCGCGTCGGGCGCCCAGGCAACGTCTGACACGCGGAAGTATGCCGGCCTGTTTGCCTTCGAGGCGGAGACTCGCGGCGACGCGACCCCCGAAGCCCTCGAGGCAGCCTGGTACGAAGAGCTGGCGAAGCTCCAAGCCGGGGAAGTGCCCGAACGCGAGCTCCGCAAGGTGAAGAACCGGGTGGCGGCAGGCAACTACCGGCGCCTCGAGAGCAACATGTCGCTGCTCGTCCAGCTGGCCGTCGCCGAGGCAACGCTCGACTGGAAGGAGATTAACGACGGACCGCGGAAGTACGAAGCGGTCACGGCCGCCGACATCCAGCGGGTCGCCAACGAATACTTCTCACCCACCAACCGCAGCGTGGCGACGTTCCGCCGCAAGGCTGGGGAGTGACGCGGCTTCGAGTCTCGGGTTCGCTTCCTTCCCCGATTCATCCCTCCTTTCCCAGGTGTTTTCCGTGACGACGTTCCACCGCTTTTGTGCTTTCGTGGGGATCCTGGCTGTCGTGGCATCGGGGCTCGCGGCGCGCGGGGAGGAGCCACCGGTGCTTCCGTCGCGGCCCGAGGAAATTGAGTTCAAGTCGCTCGATTTCCAGGTTCCGGAAGCGAAGCAGTTTCGTCGGACGCTGGCCGATGGCACGGTGGTGTACGTGGCACCGTCCCACGAGTTTCCCCTCGTCAAGATCTCGATCACGTTCAAGGGGGGCGCCTCGCTCGATCCGGCCGATGTTCCCGGTCTCGTCGCCACGACCGCGAGGATGGTGCGCGAGGGGGGGACGGTGACGGCGAAGCCGGCGGAGTTTGACGAGCAACTCGACTTCCTCGCCACCGAGATGGGCGTGGGGAGCAACGATGCCTTCACGACGGCGGGGCTGAACTGCCTGTCGAGCAATCTCGACGAGAGCCTGGGGCTGTTCGTTGACATGCTGCGGAAGCCGGGGTTTGATGCGGGGCGACTGGAAACCTCGAAGGCTCGGGTGATGGAGGCCCTCAAGCAGCGCAACGACGACGCCTCGTCGATCCTCTCGCGGGAGTGGAAGCGGCTGCTGTGGGGCGACGACCACTTCGAGTCGCGTGAGCCCACGGCCGCGAGTGTCGCCGCCCTGACGACGGACCGTCTCCGCGAGGTGCACACGAGGATCTTCCATCCGGGCAACATGATCGTGTCGGTGACGGGCGACTTCGACGAGCGTGAGATGCTCGCCAAGCTGGAGAAGGCCTTCGCCGGCTGGAAGAAGGGCCCGGCGGTGCCCGATCCGGTCGCGCCGACAGCTGAGCTCGCCCCCGGCCTCTACCATGTTCCCAAAGACATCCCACAGGGGAAGGTGGTGATGGGGATGCGGTCGATCGAGCGTGACGACCCCGACGCGATCCCGCTATTGCTCCTCAACGACATCCTCGGCGGCTCCGGCTTCACCAGTCGGATCATGCAGCAGGTGCGAAGCAACGAGGGGCTGGCCTATTCGGCGGCGTCGGCGGTGGTGCCGAAGGTCGACTATCCGGGGCAGTTCCAGGCCCGTTTCGAGAGCAAGAATGCGACGGTCGCTCTGGCGACGAAGATCATCCTCGATCTCATCGAGGGGGTGCGGACGGAGCCGGTGACCTACGAGGAACTCGAGACGGCGAAGCTCGCGGCGATCGAGACCTTTCCGCGGCAGTTCGAGAGCAAGCCGGCGATGCTTCGGGTGTTTGTCAACGACGAGTGGACGAAGCGTGATCCGCAGTTCTGGCAGAGCTATCGCGACAAGGTGAGCGCGGTGACGCGGGAGGATCTCCAACGTGTCGCAAAGAAGCATCTCGATCCGGCGAAGCTGGCGATCCTGGTGGTGGGCGACTGGGACGAGATCGCGAAGGGGGATCTCGGCAAGCGGGCGAGCATGGCCGACTTCTTCGGCGGCGAGGTGACGCACCTGCCGCTCCGCGATCCGCTCACACTCGAGGTCCTCCCTGACGCGGACACGGCGGAGGAGAAGACTCCGGTCGAGAAGAAGCCGGTCGTCGCTCCGACCGGCAAGCCGGCGCCCGCCACCGCGAAGTAGCCGGTGCCGGCGGGAAACAACGAATGCTGTCTTCGTGTTGATGTTGAATAGGTTTCGCCCAGTGGTCCCTCAATGAGGCGTCTGATGCCGAGTTTCGAACTGTTCAAGAGCGGATGCCGGGGTGGGCTGATCGCAGCCCTCGGAATTGCCTCGATGGTGACGCTGGTGGGTCGGGCTTCGGCAGAGTCGGTTTCGGCGGCAGTCATCGATGCCCGGTCGAATCTGTTCGGCGCGGGCCGGTCCTCCGTCCCCGACCCGGGCGGTCAGGGAGGGGGCGTCCTGCCGCTTGGATTCGGCCTGTCGACCGGCGCGAACCGAGTCCTGAGGATCGACTCCGTGACCGGGACGGTGTCCTACAACAACATGGTTGGCGACCCGAACCGCGGCCAGTTCAATGGGCCAGACGGTGGCTTTGTGAACTATCCCCCGGCGAACACTGATGGCTTCAACACCGACATCAATTCCTACGGAGGCATTTCCGGCCTTCAGTTGATCGAGGCTGTGTCGGCCAACCGCCGGGTCATGTTTCTCGCCGGCCTGTTCCTGAACGACACCGAACCCTCCGGGGCGGCGCCAGCGCGACTCGATTTCAGTTCCACGGCCCTCGGCACGAACTTCGCTTCGCTCTCGCCGTCGCTCAATCAGACATTTTTCATCGGAGACGGACTGACCGGCACCGGATCGGGCAGCAGGCAACTGTTTTTCATTCCAGACACGGCAACGCGACTGTTTCTGGGCTTCATCGACGGCGCCGATTTTCAGGGCGACCCGACGTTCTATTCCAACAATGACGGATCGTTCACGGTCAGCTTCACGACCGTGCCAGAGATCGATCCAACGAGCTTCGGGAGCGCCTTGGGCCTGGTGATCGGGGCGCTGGGGTATTGGGAGCGTCGTCGGACACGTTGACCGGTTCCTGTCAGGGATCCTTGGACGGTAGTGAAAACCTTTTTCCTTCCCTGCCGTTTAAGCCCTGTCGCGACAGGTTTTGCGTTCACTCCGCACCACGGCGGTTTCTCCCATGCGAGCGTGCCCCCTGGTTGCCCGTGCAGGGTTTGGTCGGAAGCAAGCCAGTTCTGTGCTCGTTCGACTCGCCGTTCTCTTCGTCCTGCTCCTTCCCGCGGTGACCCGCTCCCAGGATCCCCCCGCCGGCGTCGAGCCGATTGGGGGGCGGTGGTTCATCCGCACCCACGACGAGGCCGGAAGCAAGTTCGACAAGCCGTTCTATCTCTACCTCGACCGGGGCAGCGACGTGGGGTACGTCGACCTCTTCTCGTATTCCCAGCGTGATTCCAACGGCGACGGCATCGACGAGGTGCGGATCTCGCACGAGCCCGGCAGCGAGTTCCACCCCGCCGGGTTTCTCGTCATCAAGAGCCAGGGATATCCCAACCATCCCACCGCACTCTTTCCTAACAGCGGCAATCCGAACTCGATCCAAGTCCAGGACTTCACCTTTCGGCTGCCGCTCGAGCCGCGCCTCGCCGAATCGACCACGCGCCTGCCGATGGGGCCGGTCGGCACGGCGATCAATGGTGTCGTGTTCTTCAATCCCTTCGAGCAGGGAGGGATGAATGCGGTCGAGGGCTACTCGGAGGTCTGGCTCGACGCCTGCTGCGGCCACCCCCAGCAGACCGGCGTCTACCACTACCACAAGTATCCCGTCTGCGTGAAAAGCCCCTTCAAGGACGACGGCAAACAGCATTCGCCGATCATCGGTTTCGCCTGGGACGGATTTCCAATCCACGGTCCCTACGAGGCCGACGGTGTCATGGCCCACGAGAGCGACAAGCTCACGTCCTCCGGCCTGGCGCTCGACGCGTGCAACGGCCACGCCGAACCGAACCGGGGCTACCACTACCACGCCACGCCGGGACGCTTCCCCTACATCCTCGGCGGCTACCGTGGCGTCGTCGAGCCGAGTAACAACCGCGGTCTGCGCCGGGCCGGCTCGGGCCCGATCGAAAACAACGCCGAAGGGGACTCTGTCGCCGATCCGGCCATCGTCGAGGTCCGTCCCGGCGCGGTCGCCCCCGGTGGAAAGCGGACCGTGACGATCGAAGTCGATCCGCGCGAGGGGATCTCGCCGCGGGGTGCCGGTCGGCAGCCCGGGCCGATGCCCGAGGGAGCACCGTCGTGGGTGCAGATCGGCCCCTACGAGGCGACCTCGATCCGCCGCGACGGGAACCTCGTCACGATCACGCTCGACATCCCAGAAGACGCCACGCTCGGCGTCCTCCTCGACTGCCATCTCGAGTTCGAGGGGGCGGCCCGCGGCGGCCGCAACCGGGTCTACAAACGCAACGACGTCCTCCGCGTCGTGGAATGACGGCCCCTCCGGCCATTCAAGCAAGAAGGTGCCGCGATGAACACGTGTGATCAGATTGCTGCGGGCCTCGCTGCCGCTCTCCTGTTCGTTGCCGCCTCGTCAGCGACCGGCGAGGATTGGCCGCAGTTCCGCGGGCCGGGGGGGCAGGCATCCGGCAAATCGGCGCCCGTCGAGTGGAGCAACGCCAAGAATCTCCTCTGGAAGACGGCGCTGCCGGGGGGAGGGTCGTCGAGCCCGATCGTCCATGGCAACGCGATCTTCGTCACGTGTTGGTCGGAAGGGGGCGGGGGACAAGGGCCGATCAGGCATCTGCTGAAGATCGATCGGAAGGACGGCAAGGTCGCTTGGCAGCGCGACATCGCCGCGCCCGGCCCCGACGATCCCTACGCGGGCTATCTCACCGAGCATGGCTACGCGAGCAACACGCCGGTCACCGATGGCGAGATGGTGTGGGCCTTCCTTGGCAAGGCTGGTGTCGTCGCCTTCGACATGGAGGGCAAGGAGATCTGGCGGACGGGCGTCGGCACCGAGTCGAGCAACCGCCGCTGGGGATCGGGGGCGAGCCTGATCCTTCACGGCGAGCATCTGATCTGCAACGCCTCTGAGGAGAGCCAGTCGATCCGGGCGCTCGACAAGCGGACCGGGAAGGAAGTCTGGAAGGCCGAGGCCGCGGCCCTCGAGCTCGCCTACGGCACCCCCGGCGTCGTCACGCTCGCCGACGGCTCCGAGGAGATCGTCGTCGCCGTCCCCGGGGAGGTGTGGGGCCTGGAGCCCAGCACGGGAAAACTGCGCTGGCACGCCGAGATGGGGCTCACCGGGAATGTCAGCCCGAGCGTGATCGTCGATGGCGAGACGGTCTATGTCTTCGGCGGCTTCCGTTCGTCTGGGTCGCTTGCGATCCGGGCCGGGGGCCGGGGAGATGTCTCGAAGACGCACGTCCTCTGGACGAGCCGCACGAGCTCCTATGTCGCCACGCCGGTGCTCCATGACGGGCACCTTTTCTGGATAGACGACAAGGGGCTGGCCTTCTGCTCCGACGCGAAGACCGGCAAGGAGATCTACAAGGAGCGCGTCCGCGAGATCACGTCGGGAGGGAGGCCGGTCTATGCCTCGCCGGTGGTCGCGGGGGAGAAGGTGGTCGTCGTCAGCCGTTACGACGGGACGATCGTCCTCCCCGCCACGCCGCGTTACGAGGTGCTGGCCCACAACGTCTTCGAGGGTGACGACAGCGATTCGAGCGGCACGCCGGCCCTCGCCGACGGCCGGATCTTTCTCCGCTCGGGGAAGTTCTTGTATGCAATCGGATCGACGGAATGATCGGTGGCCGCTAGACGGCGGTTGAAAAGGCTCTGTGCCAAATCCAGAAAGAAGGGTGATGGAATGAAACTCGGAACACGAACCCGGAGCGGAATCGCTGCGGTGGTCGCCGTGATCGGCCTCGGCGCCTTGGCAATCGCCCAGCCGCCGCGCGGCCCCGGGGGGGGCCCACCTCCCGAGTTCGGCGGAGGCCCTCCCGGCCCGCCGCCGTTTGATCCGCTCCGCGAGGCCCTTGATCGCGACCACGACCACCGGCTCGATGCGGAAGAAATCAAAAATGCCGCGACCGCTCTCCTCAGCCTCGATGGCAACGGCGACGGCGTGATCGACGAGGAGGAGTTTCGCCCACCGCATCCCCCCGGGGAGCATGGGCCGCCGGGCGAAGGCCCCCCGGGAGGATTTGGGCCCCGCAGAGGTGAAGAAAGAGGTGAAGCCAGAGGTGAAGCCAGAGGTGAAGGCCCGCCCCGTGGCGGCCCGCCGGGTGAGCGGGGTCCGGGGGGCGAGCGTGGGCCTGGAGGCCCAGGCCGAGGGGAACGTGGCCCGGGTGGACCGCCAAATGGAGGACCGCCGGATGGTGGGCCTGGCGGCGGAAGGGGCGCCGGGATGGGGCCGCCGAGCCCGGAGCGGTTTGTGGAACGCGCCTTGTCGTTCGACACCGACCGCGACGGGAAGCTCGACCGCGATGAATTGACAAAGTTTGCCGAGGAGATGGGGCGTCAGCGAGGCGGGCCGGGCGGGCCTGGAGCTGGCGGCCCGCCAGGGGGCGGTCCTCCGGGAGGCCCTGAAGGACGCGGTGGTCGCCGCGGGCCGGGCGCTGGCGGTGCCGGTGGCCCGCCAGGCGGGCCGGGTGGTGGTCCGCCGGGTGGTCCTGGCGGTGGACCAGGAGGCGACGGTGCCCCGCGGCCCGAGCGTCCGCGCCGCCCAGAGTGAACCGAGAAGCGTGAATCCAGATCGGCCTCTCTCCGCGGCGCGGTCATCGCGCCGCGGAGGAGCCGACGCGGGATGTGCCCCGTGCCGTCGTGCCATGGTTTCCTTCCGTCGCACTGCCGTTCTGGATGCCACGGATGAATCCGGCGACGATCCTGCTCTAATCGGCTTCATGGATCATCCTTCGAACTCCGCGCCGCTTCCGCCCCGTGCCGCTGAAGCCCACGCTCTCGACATCGCCCGTGACCTCCCCGGCGAACGCATCCTCTGCACGACCCTCGGTCGGGCCCAGGCCGGGCGGACCTTGGCGGCTGAACGCCCCACGGCCAACGTCACCGTCTGGTTCCTCGACCTCTTCCGGCACGACCTGGCGCGGGAGGACATCGCCCGTGGGGAGTCGTCTGCCGCACCCGCAGCCGGGAACGCCAGGCTCGTCTGTGCCGCCGACATGCCTGAGGGGCCCTTCGATCTCGTCGTTCTTCCCACCGCCTCCGGAGGCGAGGCGGAGCTGACCCGCGAGGTGATCCAGCAGGCACTGCTCAACATGTGTGAAGGTGGAAAGCTCGTCGTTTCCACCGACAATCCCCGCGACCGCTGGCTCCACGAGCAACTCACCGCCACCGGCGAGACCGTCCGCGTCCGTCAGGGCGCCGACACGGTCACCTACATCATCGAGAAGACGCATGAGCCGGCGAAGGTCCGCGACTTCTCCTGCGAGATCGTGTTCCGCGACCGCGGTCGACTCCTGAAGGGCCTGACGCGCCCCGGCGTGTTCTCCCACCGGCGGATCGATCCCGGCGCCCGCCATCTCCTCAATGCCGTCGACGTCGCCCCCGACACGCGCGTCCTCGACATCGGCTGCGGTCCGGGGAGCGTCGGCCTCGGCATGGCGGCCCGCGATCCCACCGTCCATGCCCATGCCTTCGACAGTTCCGCCCGCGCGGTGGCTTGTACCCAGTGGGGGGCAGTCACCAATGGACTGCCAAACCTCCACGTGGCGCTCGAGGCGCATGGCGGTGTCCCTGATCCGGGCACGTATGATCTCGCCCTCGCCAATCCCCCGTACTACGCCGACTTCCGCATTGCGGCGCTGTTTGTCGAGGCGGCCCGGCGGGGGTTGGCGCCGGGGGGAACGCTCCTGGTCGTCACGAAGCAGCCGTCGTGGTATCTCGAACAGCTTCCAGCAGAATGGGACTCGGTCGCCCGCGAAGAGGTGAAGCACTATCACGTCATCGAGGCGGTGCGTCGCGACGGGGCCGCCGAGATCACCTGGGGCGGCCGTCACGAGGCGTGGTCACCGGAGACAGACGCCGAGGACGAGTGACCCGGCGGCCAGTCATTTCCGAGCGGTCACTTCTGATTGATGTGCACCACCTTCGCGGGTGGGAAGCCGTTGAAGTGGGTGCTCGACGCCGCGGAGTAGGCGCCGATCTTCTCGCTGTAGAGATAGTCGCCGATCTCGAGATCGGGGAGTTGCTCGGCGAGGCTGATCGTGTCGAGGGCGTCGCACGTCGGCCCGAACACGGCGCAGAGCTTCGGCGTTCCCTACTTGAAGCTCTTCATGTGGTAGGTGCAGTGGTCGAAGATCACGCCGGAATAGGTGTGATAGAC
>CAJAYZ010000843.1 GCA_903949225.1 uncultured Planctomycetaceae bacterium | reverse complement strand
GGCGGTTCGAGCACCTCTTCACGACGTTCCCGAATGCGCGCTTCATCTACACCACCCGCCGCACGACCGACTGGGTGCGGTCGATCACCGCGCACTACGAGCGACTGCACGGCGTTTCGGCGCCGCGCGATCTCGCGCGGGCGGGGGTCCGAGAGCGCTTCAACGGCGCCGCCGGGATGGCCGAGATGAACCTCTACGCCCGGCACGCGACGTGGGAGGAAGCCTATGGTGAGTTCGACCGGCGGGTGAGGCATTTCTTTGCCGACAAACCGGCAGACAAGTGGCTCGAGATGGCCGTCTGCGAGGGAGAGGGCTGGGAGAAGCTCTGTGGCTTCCTCGGCAGACCCGTGCCCGATCGTCCCTTCCCGTCGAGTAATGTCGCCCCGCGGCCGGCCTGAGTCGCCGCGGCACGGGATCGACGGGGGGCATCGGAACGGTCGACTGCCACCCCGATCACCGCCAAGGGGGTGCGTCGGCCGGTTTGTCGCCGGGAGAAGGCCTGCTAGAACGATCATCGGCCAATGCACCAGGCGCTCAGGGCCGGATTGAACGCATCCTTCTTCCACGATGACACCTCGACCGACCACCACGGCAAGCGCCGTCCTCCGCCGACTCCTCGATTGGCGCCGGCCGGCGCCCGAGCCAGCCCCGCCGCAGGCGCCGGTCGCAGCCAACAATCTGTCACCAACGTCGTCGGTGCGATTCTTTCCCCACTGGAACCCGTACTGCGTCAAGCAGCTCCATGGGCTGATCGCGCTGATCCTCGACATCCAGGCACGGGCCGAGCATCACCGCATCTGGGTCGAGTGCGGCTCGCTCCATGGGGAATCGGCAGCGCTGTTCCTCGCCTTCCCCTTCGTCGAACAGCTCCACTGCATCGACATCCGCTCTTTCCCCACGCTCCAGCAGCGCCTCCGGCCGTTGCTCAAAAGCGGCCGCTGCGTGTTCCATCTCGGCACGTCGCAGGAGCGTGCGGCGGAAATCCCGGTGGCAGACGTCGTCTACATCGACGCCAATCATTCCTATCAGGCTGTCAGGGACGACATCGCCGTCTGGTACCCGCGCATCACCCCCGGCGGAGCGCTGTGCGGCCACGACTACTATCAGGAGAAGCACTGGCCAGGGGTGAAGCGGGCCGTCGACGATTTTTTACGTCGCGAGCAGCTGACCCTCACCACCTATGCCGATTCGTCATGGATGGTGCTGAAGCCGAAAGGATGACGCTCGCGTCGCCGATGGGACAGGATGGCCTGGGCGGGAGCCGATTCGATGGGGAGTGACTACCAGCGCTTTGACGCCCCGGATCTCGATTACGCCCTCTGGGACTGCCCCTTCGACAAGACCGTCAAGCTGCGGGGCCCCCCGGTCGACCGGACGCGCCCGTACGTCGTCTGTCTCGGGGCGGCTCCGACGTTTGGCAGATTCTGCCGGGAACCGTTTCCGGAGCTGTTGTCGCGGAGGCTGGGGATGCAGGTCCTCAATGCTGGTGTGGCGGGGGCCGGTCCGTCAACCTTTCTGCGCGGCGGATGGAGCGAGTGGCTCAACGGGGCGAAGGCTGTCGTCGTCCAGGTGCTCGCGGCCCGGAGCGAGAGCAATTCGCTCTTCGAGTGCGATCCGACGCGCGGGGCCCTCGGTGTCCGACGCTCCGACGCAAGCCCGATGCGCTTCGAAGAGTTTTTGCGCCGGCTCATGGAAACGAGCGATCCGGCGACGGTGCGGCAGGTCGTCGCAGAAACGCGACAAAACTACGTGCGGAACATGATCCGCCTCCTGGAGGGCATCCACGCGCCAAAGGCTCTCCTCTGGCTGTCGAAGCGGCCGCCCCGCTACGCCATCAACGACCGGAAGCTCCACGGGATCCTCAACGCCCATCCGCAGCTTGTCGACGACGTCATGCTCGACCAGATCCGAACGCACGCCGATGCTGTCGTGGAGTGTGTCTCGTCGGCGGGGCTGCCGCAACGACTCTGGCCGGCGACGGAGCCCCTCCCCGGCACCATTCTTGCGGAGGGTGTGCTCACCAATCGGTACTACCCGAGCCCGGAGATGCACGCGCTGGCCGCGGCGAAGCTGGCCGACGCGTGCCGATCGATCTGCCCCTCCGTGCGCTGAGGTTCCCCGGGGCGATCGGGCAACAGGAGCGGCGGAAGTCGCCCGGACGCTCCCCTTTCGTGAGTGGTCGGGCCCCTCTTGTAATCGCCGTCGCGTTGCTCTCTGGCGCAGTCCAGTGGAACGTTTGCGGATGGATATGGTCGACTCGATCGATGATTCCTTGGCTTCCGTGGTGCCCAATGCTCCGGACTGTGTGGTCTGCATGAGCGATCAGGTTCTTCCCAACTCGGAACGCGACGATCTACCGCGGGGCAGGATCGTGTTTCTCACCTCCTGCCCGTTGCTCTGGGGGGGGAGCGAGGAACTGTGGAGCGGCGCGGCGCTCGCGCTTGAGCGAAGGGGCTTCCATGTCCGCGCGGCCCGCAGCCGCCCTTGGCCGTGGGGCCCGCTCCACCCGCGATGGGAGGCGCTGCGGCGGGCGGGAATCAGCCTCGGTGGCTTTCGGGTCGGTGGGCTCGAGGAGGCGGCCCCCGATGCGGTCTACCGGTTCCTGCCGCGCTTCGCGGGCCCGGCCTTTCATGCCCGCAACCTCTGGCTCTCGCTGAAGCTGCGGTTGTGCCGGGCGGACTTTGCGGTGGTGTCGCAGGGGGGCTCCTACGACGGCATCTGCCCGGTGAACCTTCCCGACATCTGTCGGGCGGCGCGGGTGCCCTATGTGATCATCTGCCAGAAGTCGTCGGAGACCGAGTGGCCCTTCGACACGCTCCGCGGTGTCTATCGCCGCGCCTACGAAGGAGCCAAGCGGGTCTACTTCGTCTCCGAACACAACCGGCGGATCACCGAGCAACAGCTCGGACAAAGAATCGACCGGGCCGAGGTGGTCCGCAATCCCACGCTCGTGAACGCCTCGAGTCCGCTCCCTTGGCCGGCCGCCGGTGACGGTCGGCTCCGCTTGGCCTGCGTCGGGAGGATGTGGCCGCTCGAGAAGGGGCAAGACGTCCTCCTCAACGTCCTTGCCCGCGACCGATGGCGCGGCCGTGCGCTCGACGTCGATTTCTACGGTGAAGGGCCGATGGAACAGGGGCTCCGCGATCTGGCCCGATTTCTCGGCCTTTCGAACGTTCGTTTCCACGGGCAGGTTCCCGACATCACCGCCGTCTGGCGCGATCACCACGCCCTTGTCCTCCCGTCGCGGGCCGAGGGATTGGCGCTGGCGCAGGTCGAGGCTATGCAGTGCGGTCGGGTGCCGATCGTGGCGGCGGCCGGAGGGGCGCGGGAACTGGTCGACGACGGCGTGGAGGGCTTTGTTGCCGGAGCGGCCACGGAGCACGAGTTCGACGCCGCGCTCGAACGGGCTTGGCTCCGTCGGCACGAATGGGAGGCGATCGGTGGGCGCGCGGCGGATCGCGTGGCCCGAGACGTGCCGGCCGATGCGTGCGCCGCGTTCGCCGATCGCCTCGAGCAGATGTTGGCCGATGTCGGTGGGCGCGGCCGTATGAGTACCGAGCGTTTACCCCCGGCCCCAGTCCGGGGCGGCGAAGGAGCTTTCTCCCCATGAAGCGTTACCTCCCCACGATCCTCCTTGTCGCGATTCTCGGCGGCCTCGCGCTGGTGGTGCCGGTGGCCGTCCGTCGTTGGTCGGCACGGATGGCCGCCTCCGCGTCCAGCAAGCTCGATGCGGCCAAGCAGGCAGCCGTCGACGGTGACGACGACGGGGCGATCGAGCGCTACCGGGCCTACCTCGATGCCGCCGGGCCGAGTCCGGATCCCGACGCTCTCGAGGCGTACGCCCTTCTCCTCCTCCGCCGGGCCGCCCGCCCCAGGCCGAAGGGCAACGAGGTGGCCGCTGCCTTCGATGCCGCCGAGGTGGCGGTGCGGCAGCGCCCTGAGAGCGTCGAATTGCGACGCCGGCTCGGCGAGCTCAAGCTCGCCACGGGAAAGCCGATCGAAGCCCGCGAACATCTCCTCATCGTCCGTGAGGCGATTGAGCGGGGGGCATCGGCGGATGAGCCCGCTGCCATCGATCTCCTCCTCGCAAAGGCCTGGGCGGAGAGCGGTGACGTCGATCGTGCCGCCCCGATCTTTGCCCGACTCATCGGCTTCAATCTCGGAGACCAAGCGTTCGCCGAATCCGGGACAGCCCAAGAAGCTGGATCTCCTCCTCCCGCGGACGCCGAGGCCTTTCTCCTTCTGGCCAACCTCCTCCGTGACCGGCTCCGCGCCCCGGCAGCGGCCGATGTGGTGCTCGAGCGGGCCCACGAGCTCCATCCGGACAGTGTCAAAGTGTTGCTGGCGTACTCCCGGATGAAGGCCGCGGCCAACGACGTGCCGGCGGCCCGTGCCGCGGCCGCTCGCGCGGCGGAGGTCGATCCGACGGATGCGTCGGCGATCCTCGCCGACGCCCAGATCAAGGCCAGTGGTGGCAGCCCAGCTGCCGCCACCGCCGCCTTTCTGACAGCGAGGACACAGTTTCCCGACCACAAGGGAATCTTTCTCGCCGCCCTGCCGCACTTCCAGCGGCATGGCACGGAGAGCGAGACCCTCGAGCTCCTCGCGGAGGGGCTTTCGAAGTATGCCGATGAACCGCGGTTTTTGTCGTTCGTGTCGGCCATGAAGCTCGCCCCCGAATCGCTCGCCCCTTTCAAGCAGGCGCTCGACGACGCTCGCACGCAACGCGCCGCCGATCATCCCGCCCTGGTGCTTCTCGAAGCGCGGCTGTGCTCCGAGCAGCATCAGTGGTATCGGGCGGAGAGCCTTCTCGGCCGGAGCCGGGCGCTGGTGCCAGAAAACTCGAAGCTCCGGATCGACATCCTGCTCGCCATCTGCCACCAGCAGCTTGGCGACAACGACCTCCGTCTGGCTCTGCTCCAGCGTTACGCAAAGCCCGGAGCCACCCCGAACTTCATCCAGGCGGGGATTGCAGCCGCCCAACTCGATCTCGGCCAGACCGATGCCGCGCTGGCGTCGGTCCGGATGCTCGAGCGTCGGGTGGAGGGCTCCGCCGAGGCCGACGATGAGGGCGACGCTGACGGGGGAGTGGGCGGCGATGTCTCGAGGTCTCAGCGCAAACGAGCGCTCCTCTTCGCACTCTCCACGATCGTGGCAGTGGAGCGGACGCAGCCCGCGGCGAAGCGTGATTGGAGCGCCGCTGAGACGCTCCTGGAGGAACTTGAAGCCATGCCCTGGGAAGAACGGTGGCAGCTCGCTCTGCCTCGGGCCGACCTCCTCGCCGCTGGTGGAGATATCGCCGGTGCCCTCGCGATCCTCGATCCCTTTCTGAGTGAGAACGCCGAGCTCCATCAGCTCCAGGCGCGGCGGCTGACGTGGCGTTCAAAGCTCGATGGGATCGATGGCGCGCGGGAGGCTTTTGCCCGGATGCCGGAGGCCACGCGCGCCCAGCCGATCGTGCTTCTGGCGCTCGCTGATGCCGAGCGTGCCGCTGCGGTCGGAGACGACCGGGTGTGGCTGGAGCAGATCGCCGTGCTGGCCGAGAACATTCCCGAGGCCACCGACGCTCTCGAAGTCTTTCAGGCGCTCGCCCGCATGGCCGTCGAAGCCGGTTGGCTCGAGGAATCGGCCTCGCTGTGGCGACGGGGGGCGAAGGTGATGCCGGACGATTTCCGTCCGCCGCTCGGCCTAGCCTTGCTGGCAGCCAGAAAAGCGCGTCTCGATGGGGCCAGGGCGTCCGCGGGAGAGACTCCTTCCTCCGCTGAGGCTGCCGCGGCCGCGGCGGAGAAGGCCGCTGTTGTCGCAGAGGCCGCCGCCGCGGCCGCAGAGGTTGCGAAGCTCGATGGGCCCGATACGCCCCGGAGCCGGGTGGCTCGTGCGGCCGCGCTCGTGGCCGAGGCCCGCGCCGGCGAACGCGGCGCCGTGGTCACTCCGTCGGCCCCTTTTCGGTTGCCGGCCAAAGAAGCCGATCTGCTGCGGAGTGCCTCGCAGCGACTCGTCGAGGCCGCCAACGACAGGCCCACCTGGCAGGCGATCGCTCTCCTTGCCGGCGAGATCGCGCTTGTCGGCAATGACTTCTCGACTGCGATCGATCAGATGAAGCAGGGCCGGGCCTTCGGCCCTGACAATGCCCCGCTGACGCGCGACCTCATCGAAACGCTCACGAAGGCTGGCCGCTTCGCCGAGGCCAGCCTCCTCCAGGCAACCGTCGCTCCGGCCGGGCTGGGAGGAGCGGTGCGGACGAGCATCGAGGCCGAGATGCGGGGAGGGGATCTCGAGGGGGCGGCCGAGCGGTCGCTACGCGTCATCGACGTGGAAAAAGCCGATGCCGACACGCTCCTTTGGCTGGGGCGGCTGTGCGGCCGCTCTGGCCGGCGCGAACAGGCCGGCGAGCTTTTTCTCCGCGCGACCCAAGCGGCGCCGGACAATCCGGAGACCTGGCTGTGGCTGGCGCGATTTGAGGTGGCCGGAGGGAATAAGGATGCGGCCGAGGGAGTGATTGCCCGGGGGATTGAGGCGGTGCCGGAAGGGGTCAAAAAGCTCCTCGCGGCGCGCGGGGCGGTGACCGTCGGCAGGCTCGACGACGCCGAGCGAGACTTTCTCGCAGCGGTCGCGGCGAGCGGAGCCGACATCGCCCCGGCGGGGCACACCGTCGATTTCTACCTCCAGCAGGGAAAGGCCAAGCAGGCGGAGGCCTTCCTCGAAACGTTGATCGGCCGATTGGCCGGCGATCCCAGCCGCAACGACCTCGAGTCGTGGGCGGTGAGGCGTCTCGACGGCCTCCGGGCCGCCGCCAAGCTCCCCGACGCATCGCGCTGACCGGCAGCCCCGCGGCCGGTGTGGTCACGGATGACTTTTTCGCGGACCGTCAAAACGGCCACCAGCGCTGCCGGGGTGGGGCGAGGGTGGCGGGGAGGAGATGACGCATCGGCCCGGCCAATTCCACGAGCCCTGCCGCGATCTCGGCCGCGCGCTTGGTGTCCCCCTCCCGAACGGCCTGCTCGTGGTCGACGAGATGACGGTTGACAAGCGTTGTGCGGATCACCGCCTCGTCGCCGTCGGCAAAGAGGGCTCGATTGGCGAGGAACCATGCGAGGCGGCTTGTCGCCGTTCGCAGCATGTGGCCAGGCTCCTGGCTCTGCTGCGGGCCGTGGCGGCGGTAACGGGCGAGCGGCTCGGGCACCCGGAGGAATCTCCCCTGCGACCTGAGGAGGACGAAGAAGATCACGTCCTCGGCGTGGAGGATCGACTCCGGGAAGGGGGTGCGGAGGGCGGCGGCACGGCGAACGACGGCACAATCGATGTGGACGGTGAAGCCGACGAGCATCTCCCGCAGCGGATGGGGGGCATCGTAGCGCGCGGGGGGCGAGCAGAGTCGTTCCTCCTCCCCATCCCCGAAGAGAAGAAAGTCTCCGGTCACGCAGACGACATCGGCCGGAGCCGAGCGGATCGCCTCTGACTGAAGCTCGATCTTCGTCGGCAGCCAAAGATCGTCGGCATCGAGAAACGCCACCCAATCGCCCGCCGCCGCCTCGATTCCCCGGTTGCGGGCGGCCGACTCCCCTTGATTCGGCTGGCGGACGACGCGCACCGGCGGCCCGAACAATTCCGCGATCCTGGCGGAATCGTCCGTCGAGCCGTCGTCGACGACGATCACCTCGAGGACCGGCTCCGTCTGCCCGAGGATCGATTCGATCGTCGCGCGCAGGAAGGCCGCGGCGTTGTGGCAGGGAATGACAACTGAGATCGAAGGGCCGCAGTCGGCTCGCTCGGCAGGGCTCGTGGTCATGGCAATCCTCGGGAATCGTCCTTCGAGGCGTCCTCGACCGGATCCTACGACGGGCCGGCGAGCGATGGTCAGCGCCGTGCCGTGGGGACAAGCCTGAGACCGCTTGCCGATCCACTGCCGCCACGGTCGCCCGCTTCGTGGTATTCGGCATCCTCGTTGACCTTCCAGGGGTCGCGGAGCTCGCGGCCGGCGAGGATGTTCCGGGCCACGAGCATCGCGGTCATCATCGAGTGGTCTTGGTTGTTGTATTTGTGCATGCCGTTGCGGCCGACGAGGTGGAGGCCGGGGAAGCCGCTGGAGATCGCCGCGCGGATCGTCTCCACCTTGGCGTCGTAGCCATCATCGTAGACCGGATAGGCCTTCGGCTGCCGGACGATGTGGCCGTCGAGGATATCCCCCTCGCCAACGAGCCCGAGGCGCACCAGCTCCCCCGTTGCCAGGCGGATGAGGTCGGCATCGGTGGACGTCCACAGCCCGTCCCCCTCGAAGCAGAAGTATTCGAGGCCGTAGCAGGCCAGGCCCGGATCGGGAACGAGCTCCGGCGACCAACTGCCGAAGTTCTGCACGCGCCCCACCTTCACGCCGGGGTCGTGGATGTAGATCCAGTTGTCGTCGAAGGGCTTGGTGGGGCGGTCGATGAGGGCGACGGTGAGGAAGTCGCGGTAGCGAAGCCCCGCCGCGGCGGTGCGGACTTCTGTGGGGGGCTGGGGTTCGAGCGCGCCGACGAGTTCGCGAAGCGGTGCCGACGAGATGACGTGGTCGGCGTCGACCGTGAGCCGGCTCCCGTCGGCGGCGGTCACGTGGACCCTGAAAGCGCGCTGGGCGCCTGCGGGAAGCCGCTCGACAGAGGTCGCACGGTGGCCCATGAGAACCTTGCCGCCGTCGGCCTTTGTTCTCCGGGCCGCCTCCTCCCACATCATCCCCGGGCCGAGCCGCGGATAGCGGAAGGAGTCGATGAGTGACGTGATCTGGTTGGGGCGGTTGGCGGGCTTCCGCTGCGCCGGGGAATTCGGGATCAGGGCATTCCAGATCGCCCGGGAGAGCGACAGTCCGCGGATTCGCTGCGCCGCCCAGTCGGCTGAGATGTCCCGGCACTTCATCCCCCAGACCTTCTCGGTGTATGTCTTGAAGAAGATCTCGAACAGCCGCCGGCCGAAGCGGTTGCAGACCCAGTCCTCGAACGATCGCGGCTCCCGCACCGGGAAGAGGCGGGCGTAGAGGTAGCTGGCGACGCAGCGGGCCGACTCGAAGGGGCCGAGGTTACGGAGCGCCTCGCCGGCGCGGAGGGGATAATCGTAGAAGTTGCCGCCGTAGAAAATCCGTGACTTCCGTGGCCGCTCGAGCATGTCGCGGCCGAGGAGCTCCGTCCACATCTCCTCGACCTCGGCGCTCTTCGAAAAGAAGCGGTGGCCGCCGATGTCGAAGCGGAAGTCGAGGCCCCCGACCGCCGCCGAACGGTAGACCTCGGTCCGCGAGATGCCGCCGACGAGTTCGGGATGGGCCTCGATCACCGTCACCGGGACGCCGTCACGAGCGAGCAACCAGGCGGAGGTGAGCCCGGCGGGGCCCGCGCCGATGATGGCGACGTGGGGCCGGGGCGTGGCTGCAAGGGTGGAGGGGGTGAATGTCAACGAGGAACTCAGGGGAAATGAGGTGATTCGCAGCCGGAATGGTTCCACATGGGGACCCGGCGGCGACCCTCACGAAGAACGGGGGCGCTCGTGGACGCGGATGGAGTGCGGTAGCGCTGGTTTTGCTGGGAGCGCTTGGAGCCTTCGGCCGTTGGCGGGGGGGAGCGAATCATTGTAGTCGGTGCCTCGACGACAGGAACGCTCCCCCGGACCTACCCCTGAGGGCGACTGAGTCGGTAGCGATATCATCGTTCGTCGCCTCCCAACGATTCGGCGAGAGCATGCTCGCGACACCGCTATGCTGTCGAACTGTTCATCTTCCCCCAGGACGCGCTTGTATGTCCCCCGATGCCATCCGGAAACTCCTCGCCGAGGCGTTCGGAAGCTTTGTCCTCGTCTTCATCGGCACCGGGGCGATCGTGTCGGACGATCTCTTCGGTGGGGATGTCACCCATGTCGGCGTGGCCCTCGTCTTCGGGCTGATCGTGATGGCGCTGATCTATGCCCTCGGCGACATCTCCGGTTGCCATCTCAATCCGGCCGTGACGATCGGCTTTGCCCTCGCCGGTCGGTTTGCCTGGCGGCGGGTGCTTCCCTATGTCGCCGCGCAGTGTGGGGGGACGGTGCTTGCTAGCGCCGTCCTCCGCGGCCTGTTCCCCGAGCATGCCACGCTCGGGGCGACGCTGCCTGCCGGTGCCCCACTGCAGTCGTTCGCCCTCGAGGTGCTGCTGACGCTGATCCTCATGGTGGTGATCCTCTGTGTCGCCACCGGGGCGAAGGAGAAGGGGATCATGGCCGGGGTCGCGGTCGGCGCCGTGATCGCCGTCGAGGCGCTGTTCGCAGGGCCGGTGAGCGGGGCCTCGATGAACCCGGCCAGATCGCTCGCGCCGGCGCTCGTCACGCTGCAGCTCGAGAGCCTGTGGATCTATCTTGCCGCCCCCGTCGTCGGCGCCGCTGCCGGCGTGGTCGTCTGGCGCTCCCTGCGGCCCACGGATGACGCCGCCCTTTCTGCACCGCAGGGATCGTCCAGCGACGACTAGCCCGCGTCGGTGCCCGTCGTCTTCTCGACGTAATGGACATTTCCCGGGGTATTGCCGCTCAGCACGTCGGTGTGCACCACCGTGAACCTCGCCCGTATCAGATCCTCAAGGAACTCAACGCTGACCAACGGCGAATGCTTTTTCACCTTGAAGGTGTCTCTGTCCAACTTGAAGATCGCCTGTCCCCCGGCCTTGAGAAAGCCATGGATGTTGTCCAGATAGCGTTCGCATTGGGCGACTGAAAAACCGTAGTGCGAAAGCACCCCCCAGCTTCGGATCTCGTCGAAGTATCCGCGACAATCACTCAATTCGAGAGTGCCGGAGGCGTCCGTCGCATCCGTGTTTTCCGTCATGTCGAATTGGATGTATCGATCCAGGCCGTGGATGGATGTGATGTTCGGATGGTGACTCGGTTTGATGTCGATGACGGTGAGCTCGTTCTCCCTGCCAACGACCTCTTTTTGGTACTTGTTGTACGAGGCAGCGCCGATTTCCAGGATTCGCCCGCGCCTTGACCTCGTCGGCACAACCGAGAGGAGATAGCGCCGCCCGAGACGTTCGGTCCAGAACGCCTGGTGTTCGTGATCCCAATGACGAATGTCGATCTCGAACGCATGCGAGGTGTTGAACGTGTCGTCGTATTCCATTCCGAACTTCCTCGGCATCAGGTGAGGACCACGAGTGGCCTCCGGCCACTCGATCAAGGTGTCTGGAGGCGGTATCCGCTCGAAGTTTCCAAGCCAAACCGCTGGACGAACTTGCGGATCGCCCGGCGGTGAAGTGGCAGAGACTCGTGATCGTCGCGCGGCCCGTCGAATCGTTGTGGAGCGTTCGGCTCGACGTCAAACGCCACGAAGGGTCGCCCGAGATCCTTCAGGATCCGGTGGAGAAAGAGGTGGTGCGGATGGCCGTACTCGCCCGCATCCCCATGGCTGAGGAGGAGGTCATAATCGCGGACGGTGGCCTCGATCGCGTCCTTGGCTTCCTGGTACGGGATCGAGCAGCGGCCACTGGTCACATCCGCAGGGGGAGGGTCGTGCGGCAAGTCGAGCGAGAAGACGTCGATCGAATGCCTTGCCCAATAGCCCCGCATCTCTTCGACGCGCGGCGAATGGTTGTTCAGGATCAGGTAGGCGATCGTCCATCGATACTGGCAGTGGCCGAGGATGTAGTGGTAGCCGAAGATGAGGCAGTCATCGGGATGGGCGACCATGCACAGCGCTCGTGTCATCGGGCCAGCTCCTTCCGCATCGACACCGCTCCCTCGGGCCACTCCACCGGCCGCGGGGGGCCGATTCAGGTCGCGCAGGGCTCCTGCACGCTGAGGCCGAGACGCTCCTGGCGGTAGCCGCCACTGGCGATCCGATCGACCCACTCGCCGTTGGCGAGATACCAAGCGACGGTCTTTTCCAGGCCGGTGGCGAACGTCTCGGTCGGCCGCCAGCCGAGTTCCTGTTCGATCTTCGAGAAGTCGATCGCGTAGCGGCGATCGTGGCCCGGGCGGTCTTTGACGGACGTGACCAGCGATTCGCACGGCGCGTGGGGGAGATCGGGGCGGAGGCGGTCGACCATCCGGCAGATCTCGCGGATGACCTCGAGGTTGGTCCGCTCACAGGCCCCGCCGATGTTGTAGACCTCACCGATGCGGCCCCCTCGCAGCACCGTGCGGATCGCCCGGCAGTGGTCGCCAACGTAGAGCCAGTCGCGGATCTGTCCGCCATCGCCGTAGACGGGGAGCGGCTTGCCGGCGAGGCAGTTGAGGATCATCAGCGGGATGAGCTTCTCGGGGAATTGGTAGGGGCCATAGTTGTTGGAGCAGTTGGTCGTCAGCGTCGGCAGGCCGTAGGTGTGGTGATAGGCACGGACGAGGTGGTCGCTGGCTGCCTTCGATGCCGAGTAGGGGGAATTGGGGGCGTAGGGGGTCGTCTCGCTGAACTGCCCGGTGGGGCCGAGGGATCCGTAGACCTCGTCGGTGGAGACATGGAGGAAGCGGAAGTCGCGCTTCTCGTCGCCGGGGAGCGTCGTCCAGTGGCGACGGACCTCGTCGAGGAGCCGGAACGTGCCGACAACGTTGGTCGTCACGAAGGCAGCCGGGCCGTCGATCGAACGATCGACATGGCTCTCGGCGGCGAAGTTGAGGACGGCCCGCGGCCGGTGCTGCTCGAGGAGGCCGCGGACGAGGGAGGAGTCGCCGATGTCGCCGACGACGAGCAGGTGGCGTGGATCGTGGTCGAGGCTGGCGAGCGAGTCGCGATTACCGGCATAGGTGAGGGCGTCGAGGTTGATGACGGCCCCCTCTTCCCCGGCGATCCATTGCCGGACGAACTCCCCGCCGATGAACCCCGCGCCCCCCGTCACCAAGATCGGTTGCATGTCATTCCTCGTGCGTCCCTTGTCGGACCGCTTCCCAATCGTTCCGGGGGGCGCACAACGCCCCCCATCCCCGTCGACGGCTACGCCGCCGGGGACGGAGTGGTAGTCGATCGGCTGGCTGTGGGGCAACCGCAGCTTTTCGGCCCTGGAAAGCGCTGGCCGCGCTCTCATGTCAGACCGGAAAACAGCTCTTTGTGATCTGGCCCAGGGTCGCCAAGATTCTCTTCCCTACTGATTCCCGGGAGCCGATCGATGTCAAAAGCAAGCCCTAGCCCGTCCCTCCCGTTCCCGGGGCGCCGTCCGCGGATCGTCATCGATCTGGAGAAGCTCCGGCACATCAACTGCGGTCTCGGACGGTTTTCCCTCCACCTCGGCCGTGAGATCCTCGCCCTTGCCGACCTACGCTTCGAGCCGGTGTTCTTCCTGCCGCGCGGCGCCGAGGCGTGGTTTGCCAAGGCTGCCCCACCGCCAGGCGGACGGTTCGGGCGGCTCGATGTCGCCCCGTGGCGGAAGGAGGCCGTGCAGCGCTTCTACCGGCCGCTGGTTCGGCCGGTGATGGGTCGGCCGGCGTTCGCTGCCTGGCATGCGACCAACCAGATGTCGCGTTACTGGCCGCTCGATCCGCGCGTGCCGGTGATCCTCACGATCCACGATCTCAACTTCCTCCACGAGGCCCCGCACGACGAGCAGCTCGCCAGTGCCGGGCGGAAGCTCGCCGACATCCAGCGGAAGATCGACCGCGCCGCCGTGATCGTCACCGATTCCGAGTTCGTTGCCCGCGACGTTGCCAGGCATCTGGAACTGCGCGACAAGCCGGTGCATGTCGTGCCGCTGGGGGTTCCCGAGCCGGTCGCTGCCTCGACCATCCGGCCGGGCTTCCTCCCCCCAGGGCCGTTCCTGTTCACGGTGGGGAACTGCCTGGCCCACAAGAACTTCCACGTCCTTCTCGATCTTCTCGAGAAGCTCCCCGGGCAGCGGCTGGTGATCGCCGGCAAGAAGGCGACGCCGTACGGAGAATTCCTCGAGCGCGAGGTGGCGGCGCGACGGCTCGGGGAGCGGGTGGTGATCCCCGGCGAGGTGAGCGACGCCGACCGCCAGTGGCTCTACGAACATTGCGAGGCGTTCCTCTTTCCGTCGCTCACCGAGGGATTCGGATTTCCGGTGCTCGAGGCAATGCTCTGCGGGAAGCCGGTGTTCATGTCGCGGCGGACGAGCCTCCCCGAGATTGCCGGCGACCACGGCTACTTCTTCGACGCCTATGACGGCGATGCCCTCGCTGCGGCGTATTGGTCGGGGATGGGGCGCTATCACTCCGACCCCGATGCCGCCACGCGCTGCCAGACACACGCCCGGGGCTTCTCGTGGGAGCGGATGGCCCGCGGCTACGCCGAGGTGTATGCCAGCCTGCTGCCGGCGGCGCTGCGTCGCAGTGCCTGAAGCGACCGGGCAAGGGGCCAATCGCGGTGCGATTCCCCGCCTCATGGCCCCCGAAGCTTCGCGCCGAAATGGTCTTGGGCTTGAGGAACGCCCCTGCTACCGTCCCCCCCGGAAGGTCCCGGCACGGGGGTGTATCCCGGCTGCGTGACTCCCCGACCAAGCCACGGATAGCGAGAGCATGGCCACGACACCAGGAGCAGATTCGATGCAGCGGCGCGCGTTGGTCACCGGGGTGACCGGTCAGGACGGCTCCTACCTTGCGGAACTCCTCGTCTCGAAGGGCTACGCAGTCCACGGACTGCGGCGTCGATCGAGCACCTTCGGCACGGAGCGGATCGAGCATCTCATCCATGGCAACGATCCCTGCGTCGAGCTCCATTACGGCGATCTTTCCGACGCCAGTGGCCTGGCGCGGCTGATCCGCCAGATCCGCCCGCACGAGATTTACAACCTCGCAGCCCAGAGCCATGTGCGCGTCAGCTTCGACCAACCGGCCTACACGGCCGACGTGACGGCCGTCGGCACCCTCCGCATCCTCGAGGCCCTCCGCGACGTTCAGGACGATACCGGCGAGCAGATCCGCTTCTACCAGGCGTCGAGCTCGGAGATGTACGGCAAGGTGGTCGAGACGCCTCAGAAGGAGACGACCCCCTTCTATCCACGCTCGCCCTACGGCGTCGCCAAGGTGTACGGGCACTGGATCACGGTCAATTACCGCGAGAGCTACGACCTCCACGCCTCGTGCGGGATTCTCTTCAATCACGAGAGCCCGCGCCGCGGCGAGACGTTCGTGACGCGGAAGATCACCCGCGCGGCGGCCCGCATCAAGCTCGGCATGCAGGACAAGCTCCACCTCGGCAACCTCGACGCCAAGCGCGACTGGGGCTTCGCCGGTGACTATGTCGAGGCGATGTGGCTGATGCTCCAGCAGCCGCAGGCGGACGATTACGTCGTCGCCACCAACGAGCTCCACACCGTGCGAGAATTCTGCGAGCTCACCTTTGGCAGGCTCGGCCTCGACTACAGCGACTTTGTCGAAGTCGACCCGCGCTACTTCCGCCCCGCCGAGGTCGATCTCCTCCTCGGCGACGCCACGAAGGCCAACACGAAGCTCGGCTGGACGCCGCGGGTGTCGTTCCAGGAGCTCGTCGAGATGATGGTCGACGGCGACCTCGAGCTGGCCAGGCGGGAGCGGAATGCCGGTGGTGTGACCGCTCCCCAGCACCGGATGGTGGCCTGATCATGGGGGCGACGCGCGTCATCGGCGCCCGGCTTCTCGAGGGACTTCGCGAACTCGAGCGCCACTGGATCCGGCCGCTCGGGCAGCGGCTCCGTCCCCCGCGCGTTCTGCGGCAGAAGTCGCGGGGAAGCGATCCGGAGGCCGAGGAACTGCTCGTTGCGCTGCTCCGGGCGCGGTTGCGCGGCACGAACGCCGAGAGTGCTTCCAAGGCTGAATTGCTCGCCGCGGTTTCCCCCGCGTCTGACCTCGGAGCGCTCGTGCGGGCGCTCGTTGACGTGCCGCAAGCTCGGGTGATCGCCGATGTCGAGCCGCTGCGGAAGGTGGCCTGATCCCTGCTGAGGCCGTCAGCCTCCTCGACGCCCCTCCACGATGCTTGTCTACGCCGACCTTCGTTGCCTCCAGGATCCCGGCTTTGCCCGCCGTGGCATCGGCTCGCACGCGGCCTTCCTCCTCGCAGCGGCCCGGTCGCTGCGGCGCGGTGAGGTGACGATCATCGGCCTGGCCGACGCGGCGCTGGGGGCGCCCCCTGCCGAGATCTCCGCCCTCTGCGACAGCATCCAATACGCCTTCGCGCCGCGCCCCGGCGAGCCGGCCGTGTTCCTCTGGCTTTCGCCGATGACGCACGACACCCGGCTCGTCGCCCGGTTTTTCGACCGGCCCGAGATTCTCCCCTGCGCGGTCGTTTACGACTTCATCCCGCTGATCGATCCCGATCGCTATCTCGCCAGCCGCGGCCCGCTGCTCTCCTACGCGGCGGCGCTGGAGTGGCTGGCGGCGGCGGGGTTGTTCCTGCCGATCTCCACCGCCGTCGGCGACGAGGTGGTCTCGAGGCTGGGAGTCGACCCCGAAGCTGTAGCGGTCACCGGCGTTGCCCTGCGGGGGGCGTTCGCGGCCCGTCACGCCGGCGGCACGCCTGCGCGACGGCCGGCGAGCGCTCCCGGGCGGTATGTGATGTTTGTCGGTGGGCCCGACCCGCGCAAGAATCTCGAGACGGTCGTGAAGGCGCTGGGGCGGACCGGGAGCCCCGATCCCGCCCTGGTGATCGCCGGGGGCTATCCCGACCGTTGGCGGCGACGGGTGGAGCGGGTCAACGCCAAGGCCGAGGGCCGGACGCCGCATCGTCCCGTCCGCCTCACCTTCCTCGACCATGTCAGCGATGACGAACTCGCCGGCTGGTACGGTCACGCGGAGGCGACGGTCGTCGCCTCGCGGGCCGAAGGGTTCTCGATGCCGGTGATCGAGGCGATGGCCTGTGGCTCGCCGGTGATCGCCTCCGACATCCCCTGCCACCGCGAGCTTGTCACCGATCCTGCCGCCCGCTTCGCCCCCGACGATCCCGACGAGCTCGCCGCCCGGCTGAGGGCCGTGATGGCCGATCCCGCGGCGCGGGAGGAGCTCATTGCGTCGCAGCGACCGACGCCGGATCGCTTCACCGCGGCCCGCGTTGGGGAGCGGTTCGCTGCGGCCCTCGAATTGCGGATGCCGGGCCATGCCCGCCGGGCACGAAAGGCCGTGGCGGCGCGGCGACCAGTGATCGCACTGCTCTCGCCCTTCCCTCCCGATCGCTCCGGTGTCGCCGACTACACGCGGCGCACGGTGGCGGCGCTTTCGGCGCGGGCCGACGTCGACGTCTGGACCGATCAACCGGAGCCGGTGGCCGATCCCCGCGTGCGGGCCTTCCACGGCATCGGCAACGCGGCGTGGCTGCGCCCCGATTACGACGCCACGGTCGCGGTTCTGGGCAATTCCCACTTCCACGCCCCGATCCTCGCCGGGCATCTCCGCCATGGCGGCCCCTGCATCCTCCACGACTCGCGGCTCCTCGATCTCAATGCCTGGTGGCATGGCATCGAACGGACGCGGGCGCTCGCTGAAGCCGAATTGCGTCGCCCGGTGTCGGAGGCCGAGGTGCGGCATTGGACGCGCCACCAGGGGGAGATTCCCACGCTCTTCCTCTCCGAAGTGGCGCGGGCTTCCGCGCCGCTGTTCGTCCACAGCCGGGCGCTCGCCGATCATGTGGCCCGGCTCTACGGGGTGGAGGCGGTCCATCTCCCCTTCGCTCTGCTCCGCGAGTTCACGCCGCGGGAGACCGCCGCTGCATCGCGGCAGCGGGCCCGGGCAGCGCTCGGGATCCCGGCGGGTCGGACGGTGATCGTCACCCTCGGAATCTACGGCGCCACGAAGGCTCCGGAGGTGTGTGCGGAGGCGATCGCCCGGCTCCGCGCCACGGGGCGCGATGCGCATCTGGTGTTCGTGGGGGACGCGGGGCGCACCGCGGAGCCGGTCCTGCGCCGCGCCGCCGAAGCCGGCGTCGCAGAGGCGATCCACTTCACGGCCGAGTGGATCGACGACGAGACCTGGCGGACATGGCTCCTCGCCGCCGACGGGGCGATCCAGCTTCGCACGCACCGCTTCGGTGGCATTTCGGGCGCGCTGATGGACTGCATCGCCGCGGGAGTGCCGACGGTGGCCAACGAGGATCTCGCCGCGGCGCTCGACGCCCCCGCGACCGTCGCCAGGGTCCCCGACACCTTCACCGCCGACATGGTGGCAGGAGCACTTGGATCGCTGCTCGCGCGGGGTGATGGCCGCGACGAGGCGACGCGTGTCCGCTATTGCAACGAGCACTCCATGGAGAACTACGTCGCCTGTCTCCTCGCCGCGCTCGGGATCGAAGGGGCGTGGGTGCCTTCCGGTCGCTCGGCCTCCGGATGCCGGGTGGCGTGAAGCGACTTCCGCTGATCGAGGCGCTTGGGCCATCCCCCCAGCAGCCCCATCCCCCCCGCTTCGCCGCGCCGCGCAGCGATCGTGCGCGGCCCTGTCAGCCCCGCCAGCCCGTCTTCACGCGAGTTCGCGATCGGTCGGCGAGGAATGCAATGCAAGAGGGTTGTCCGGCCGATATCCCCTTCACGGGATTCGACTGACACAGAGGCGTGTCGGTCCGAGCCCGCTCGTCGGGCCCACGCCTTGATGCCACGCTCACCCACGCTCCACGACCGCACCGCACGCCCCCGGGTCGTCATCGACCTGGAGAAGGTGCGGCATGCCAACTGCGGCCTGGGGCGGTTTTGCCGCTATCTCGCCGAGGGGATCCTGTCGGCGTCCGGCCGGGGCATCGAGCCTGTCCTCTTCCTCCCGCCGCGCGGCGACGCGAGCCGGCCGACGGTGCGGTACTTCCACGACGGCGCCGTGGAGCACATCGATGTCAGTCCCTGGCGGAAGGAGTCGTTCGCCAGGTTCCTCAGGCCGCTGGTGCGCCCCTTCCAGGCCGACGGCGGCTACGACCTGTGGCATGTCACGAGCCAATCGTCGAAATACCTGCCACTCGACCCGCGCGTGCCGGTCGTTCTCACGATCCACGATCTCAACTTCCTCCACGACGAGCGCCATCGGAGCCGGCCGGCGGCCGTCCGCCGCAAGCTCGCCGCCGTGCAGGCGAAGGTCGATCGGGCGGCGGCAGTGGTGACGATCTCGAAGTTCGTCGCCGATGACGTGCGCGAGTGGCTCGAGCTCCGCGGGAAGCCCCTCCATGTCGTCCCCAACGGCCTGCCGCCGGCGGCCGTCGCCTCCGCGGGTCGCCCTCCCTTCCTCACGCCCGGGCCGTTCCTCCTCACGGTCGGGGCGGCGCTGCCGCACAAGAATTGCCACGTCCTCCTCGCCATGATCGCGCGGACCAGCGACCTGCGGCTGGTGATCGCCGGGCGGAAGGCGACCCCGTACGGCGCGTTCCTGGCGGAAGAGGTGGCCCGGCTCGGTCTGGGCGACCGGGTGCTCATGCCGGGGGAGGTGTCCGACGGTGACCGGCAGTGGCTCTACGAGCACTGCGATGCGTTTCTGTTTCCCTCGCTCAGCGAGGGCTTTGGATTCCCCGTCCTCGAGGCGATGCAGTGTGGCCGGCCGGTGTTCGCCGCGCGGCGGACGAGCCTTCCCGAGGTGGCAGGCGACCGGGCTGGTTGGTGGGATACGTTCGAGCCCGACGCTATGCTCCGGGTGGTGCGTGAAGGACTCGAGTCCTCCGGTTCGATGCCCGGCTTTGCCGCGGCTCAAGTCGCTCACGCCGCCACGTACACGTGGGAGCGGGCAGCGGCCCGCTACCTCGACGTCTACGACGAGGTTCTCGAGCGGAAGGCAGCATGAGCATGCGTGTGATGGTCACAGGTGGCGCGGGGTTCATCGGCAGTCATGTCGCCGATGCGCTGCTGGCCGCCGGGCATGAGGTGGGGGTGATCGACGACCTCTCGACGGGGTCGCGCGACAATCTCCCCGCCACGGTGCCGCTCCATGTCGTCGACATCCGCGACCGCGACGCGGTGTTCGCCGCCTTCGCCGCCTTCCGCCCCGATGTCGTCTGCCATCAGGCGGCGCAGATGTCGGTGAGCCGGTCGGTCCGCGACCCGCTGTTCGATGCCGAGGTGAATGCAATTGGCCTGATCAACGTCCTCGATGCCGCGGTGGCCCAGAAGTGCGGACGGGTCGTGTTCGCCTCGTCGGGCGGGGTGCTCTATGGAGAGCAGACAAGCCCCGCCGCCGAGGAGACGCCCGCCGACCCGGTCAGTCCCTACGGGATCACGAAGTGGGTCGGTGAGCGGTACCTCAAGTTCTACGCGGCCGAACACGGCCTGGGGGCGATGGCTTTGCGCTATGCCAACGTCTACGGCCCGCGGCAGAATCCGCACGGCGAGGCAGGCGTCGTGGCGATCTTTCTCAAGCGCTATCTCGCCGGCCAGACAGCCACGATCAATGGCGACGGCCACTACGTCCGCGACTACGTCTACGGCGGCGACGTCGCCCGGGCGAATCTCCTCGCGCTGACCGCCTCCGACGCAGCCGTGCCGCGCGGGCAACTCACGAGCCTCAACATCGGCACGGGTGTCGGCACAGACGTTGTCGCGCTCGAGGCTCGGATTCGGCACGGTCTCGTCGGCGTGATGAAGGAGGCGGGGCGGACGACCTCGTACCCGGCGCCACTCCACGGCCCGGCCCGCCCCGGAGACCTGCGGTCGAACCTCGTCGATGCCTCCCGCGCCGGCACGGTCCTCGGCTGGCGTCCCGAGGTGGGGCTCGAGGAAGGGATCAGCCAGACGGCAGCGTGGTTTGTAACGCAGCAGGCGGCGAGCTGACACAGCGGTGGTCGAAAGGGCCCGAAGGCGAACCATGGCACGCATCCACCGACCGCAACCGACGGCGATCGTTTGCGGCATCAGCGGCCAGGACGGTGCGTATCTCGCAGCGCACCTCCTCGACCAGGGGTATCGGGTCGTGGGGACCAGCCGCGACCCGGCGTCGTGCGACCGGCGCGGCCTTGCCGCGCTCGGCCTCGAACGGCGTGTTGCGATCAAGGCGCTCGATCCGGGCGACCTCGAGGCCACCGTGGCGCTCCTCGAGGCGGTCCGCCCCGACGAGGTCTACAACCTCTCCGGGCAGTCGTCGATCGCGTTGTCTTTCGAGCAGCCGGCCGCCACGTTCCAGAGCATCGCCGGCGTCACGGTGAATCTCCTCGAAGCGGTTCGTGTGACGCGGCTGTCGACGCGGCTGTTCTTTGCCGGGTCGACGGCGATGTTCGGCGATAACGCCGGCGAGCCGGTCGAGGAATCAACGGCTCTCCGGCCGGGTGATCCCTATGCCCTGGCGAAGGCGGCCGCCTTCGCCCAGGTGGATCAGTACCGGCGCCTCCATGGGGTGTGGGCCTGCACGGGGATCCTCTCCAACCACGAAAGCCCGCTCCGTTCGGAGCGTTTCGTGACCCAGAAAATCGCCGCCGCGGCCTGCCGGATTGCCGCCGGGGATACCGCTCCCCTCGCGCTCGGCGACCTCTCCGTGGAGCGGGATTGGGGCTGGGCCCCGGAATATGTCGTGGCGATGCACGCCATGCTGCAGACAGAGAGCCCTGAGGATCTCGTCGTCGCCACGGGAGTCTCGGT
>CAJAYZ010000842.1 GCA_903949225.1 uncultured Planctomycetaceae bacterium | reverse complement strand
TTCGTGAGCTGCTCGGCGAGGTGGGCGGTGAACACGGCCGGCATGTGCTGGACGATGAGCACCGGCACCCCGGCCGATTTCACGAACGCCGGGAGGAACTCGCTGAGCGCCACCGGCCCCCCGGTCGACACGCCCACCACGACCGCGGCGACGGGCTCGGTGCGGGACCGGGGCGAGGCCGTCGGCACCAGTGAAGCGGGAGCGCTCCCCGGTGTGGCCACTGGCCGGCGGAACTGCTTCAGCTTCGGGATCACGTCCTCCCGGATCCGTGCCGCCACCTCCTCCGCGGTCGCCCCCTTCGGCTTGGCGACGTAATCGTTGGCGCCAGCCACAAGGGCGTCGAGCGCCACTTTGGCTCCCCGCTCCGTGAGTGTCGAAAACATCACGACGGGCAAGCGCGGCTGGACGCGACGGAGCTCACGGAGCATCGTCAGCCCGTCCATGACCGGCATCTCGACGTCGAGAAGGATGACGTCGGGACGGCATTCGGCAACGCGGGCGAGCCCCTGGACCCCATCGGCCGCCGTCGCCGCGACGCGCAGGTCAGAATCGGCCGACAGCGTCGTCGAGACGATGCCCCGGATCGCCGCCGAATCGTCGACGATGAGAACACGCAACGGCAGATGCGCGGCCTGCGCGGTGCCGGCGCGGGGCGCCATCCGGGCGCCGACGGCGGCGACCGCCTCACCGACCGCCGCCGGGGTGAACGGCTTGGCAACGAACACGCCAGCCCCCGCCCGGATCGCCCGCTCGACCACCTCCGGCGAGCTGTCGGAGGACATCGCCACGATCGGCAGGCGCTTCCACAGCGCGTGGCCACGAAGCCGCTCGATGAAGGCAAACCCGTCCATGACCGGCATGTGGAGATTGACCGTCACCAAATCCGGTCGGATGCCGCGGGTGAGGATCGCGAGCCCCTCCTCTCCGTCCCCGGCCTGATCGCACTCGTATCCCAGATCGACGAGCATCCTCGCGAGGATGCTCCGCACCGGCTTGGAATCGTCGACGATCAGGGCACGCAGGGGCTCAGCCATGGGTTCAGCGTGGACTGGGGCCGAAGCCCCGGCATCACTTCTGGTATTCCTCCACGAGCCGCTGCAGGTTTTGGGCCATCCGCGCCAGTTCCTGGCTCGAGAGCTGGGCGTTGCTGGCCCCCTCGGCGGTGTTCTGCGCGGCCTGGGCCACCTGGCCGATGTTCTGCGCGATCTCCGTCGAGCCGATCGTCGCCTCGCCGATGTTGCGGCTGATCTCGCTGGTGGTGACGCTCTGCTCCTCGACCGCGGCAGCGATCTTCGTCTGCAGCCCGTCGATCTTTTCGATCACCGCCACGATCTCGCCGATCGCGCCGACGGCCTTCGAGGTGTCGGCCAGCATCGCCTCGATCTTCGAACCGATGTCCTCGGTGGCCTTGGCCGTCTCACGGGCGAGGTCCTTGACCTCGTTGGCGACGACGGCGAAGCCCTTCCCCGCCTCACCGGCGCGGGCCGCCTCGATCGTGGCGTTGAGGGCGAGGAGGTTGGTCTGCTCGGCGATCGAAGTGATCACCTTCACCACCTGGCCGATCTCCGCGCTCGACGTGCCGAGCTTGTCCATCGTCTTTGACGTCGCCCGGGCCATGTCGACCGACTGGCGGGCGACGCCGGCAGCGTCCTGGGCGGAGCGGGCGATCTCGTAGATGCTCTGGACGAGGTTTTCGACCGACCCTGACACCGTCTTCGTGTTGGCACTGACCTCCTCTGCGGCCGCGGAGACGAGGTTCGCCTGGGCGGTCGTCTCCTCCGCCGCAGCGCTCATCTGCTGGCTGACGCTCGTCAGCTCCTCGGAGGCGCTGGCGAGGGTGTGGGTGTTGTCCTTGATGCCGTCGACGAGCGTCGCCTGCCGCCGCGCCGCCCGGCTGAACGATGAGGCGATCCGCGCCGAGAGGAGGGCCACGCCGAGCGTCGTGAGGCCGAAGATCCAGCCGGCGAACCGCTTTAAAGCGTTGACCGGGGCCGACACCTCCGCCTGGTCGATCTCCGACACGATTGCCCATCGCACCGCGTCGTTGCCCGGGCCATCGGCCGGGTGGATGACCGCCGGCCCCCACGAGGAGAGGACCGGCTCGTTGCGGTAGTCGAGGGCCGACCCGGTGCCACTCCCCCCCTGCTCGAAGACGTCCTTCACCGGCGCGGTGTCGACCTTGATCTTCGGATTGCAGATGGTCGTCTTCACGCCGAGCCGCTCGAGGAACCGGGAGTCGCTGCGGAACAGCTTGTCGGGCCCGATGGCGTAGGTCTCGCCGGTGGCGCCCAGGCCGAGCGTCTCACCGACGACCGCGTTGATCCGGTCGAGCGGCAACTGGAAGGCGAGCACGCCCACCACCTTCCGCCCCTCGAGGATCGGAGCGGCGATGAACCCGGCAGGCTTTTCATACGACGGGAGATAGGAACCGAAATTGCCGAAGTAGACGACATCCCCGCGGCCGGCGGCAGCAGCCTGGCGAAACACCTTCCCGAGGCTCGTCTCGGCGAATGCGCCGTTCTTGAGCGACGTGGCGAAGTCGATCTCCTTGAAGACGGTGTAGACGACCTCCCCGCTCTCGGCATCGATGAGGAAGATGTCGTAGAGGCCATACCGTCGCAGCACATTGCGGAGCACCGGGTGGTGCTGGGCGTGGGCGAGGCTGTAGGCCGACCCGTCGGGGGCGGCGTCGAGGAGATCCTTCGACCCGGTCGGGTTTGTATTGCGGACGAGATAGAGATCCTGGAGCCAGGTCGTGGCATCGCCGAGGACGGCGGTCAGACCATCGGTCTGCACCTCCCTGCCGCTCTCCTCCTTGTAGCGCGGGGCAAACTCATTGGCATACCAAACGCCGAGGTCGCGCCTGGCCCGAGTCTGCTCCGGCTCGGCGACGGCACCGTCCTGGAGAACGGTGCGGAAGCCATTGCGGAAGTCCCCCAGTGCCTCCCGGGTTGAAGGGTCTTCGGCGAGCACACGGAGCTGATCGTGGAGGCCGGCGAAGTAACGCTCCACCTGCTTGACGGTGATCTCGCGGACAACCGTCAGCTTGCCCCGCGCCTCCGCATCGAGCGCCTGCGAGGCGCTGCGGTACGTGGCGTAGCCCATCATGGCCAGCGGCACCAGCGACACGAGCAGGAGCGCGAGAAGGAGGGGGTTGGTGGCAAACGCCAAGAGTTCCCCAAGCCACCCCCGCCGGTCATTCCGCGAGTCCGCCTGCACGCTCATCGCATCTTCCTTTCAACGTTCGTTTCCGCCAATCCTGCCAGGATCGCCTCGATCCCGAGCAGATGCACCAGTCCATCGCGGGCGGCAACCACCCCCTCGATGCATTCGCCTATCTCCCCTTCGGCTCCGATCGTCGATGTTTCGATCGCCGACACGGGGATGTCGACGACATCGGTGAGGGAATCGACGATCAGGCTGTGCGTCTCGCCACCGGCCGTGAGGACAACATGGATCCCCTCGCCGGCGATCGGCTCGAAGCCCATCCGCTTCCGCATGTCGATTGCCGGCACGATCCTACCCCGGAGATTGAGGAGCCCGCGGATCGCCGCTGGCCCACGCGGAACCGGCGTCGTCACGGTTCCCCGAAACACCTCCTGCACGGCGCTGGCATCGACCGCAAAAGCCCGGCCGGCCACGACAAACGTGCAGAATCGCCGCGTCTCCGCCGCCGGCTTCCCCGCATCAATAGTCTCCGTGGCTCGCGTCATGCGGTCACCCCGGGGGTGGCGGCGGCCGGCGGGGCACCTGGGAGGGCGTGCCGGACGTCGATCACCTCGGTGGCGCGGCCGGCCACGGCGATCGTGCCGAGCACGCCGCGGGCGCGCAGATCGCGGTTGATCGGTGCCTCGGGGGCGACGACCTCGAGGATCCGGCGGACGCGGAGGGCCACCTCGCCGAGCGTCGCCGAGAGAATCACGGCGGTCACCGACGGCGTGTCGACCGGTTGCGCCACACCTGCAAGGACGCTGTCGACGTCGGCGATCGCCGTCAGCCGTCCCTCGCGATGGACGACCATGTGCCCGGCCGCGTGCTGGAGACGTTCACGCGGGAAGGTCTCGAGGCGGGCGACCTCCTCCAGCGGCACGGCAACGATGCGCCCTGCCGGCGACTCGCAGACGAGGTAGCGGTCAAGCGGCACACCGTCACCGGCAGCCACATCCGCCGCACGATCCGACGCGGGCCGCGGGGGCATCTTCGCGGCGTTGGCGATGCCGCGCGGATCGAGGATCAGCACGACCGCCCCGTCGCCGCGAACCGTCGCGCCGGCATACAGCCCCAGCGCCACGAGCACAGCCACGATCGGTTTGACGACGATGTCCTCGCTGACGGTGACACCATCGACGACAAGGCCGAACTCCACCTCGTCGCTGCGGAGCACGACGACGGTCCCGCGCGGGGGATGGTCGGCGGTGCCGGGCATGGCACTGGCCTCGATCCCGAGCAGTTCACCGAGGAACACCAACGGCAGGAGCCTGCCGCGGAGGCGCATCACCGGTGCCCCTTCGAGCCCCTCGACCGCCACGACAGAGCCATTGGTGCCGGCGCGGAGGGCGATCAATTCGCGGACGGCTGCCTGTGGGATCGCAAATCGGTGGCTCCCGGAGGAGACGATCAACGCGGGGATGATCGCCAGCGTGAGCGGGATCCGCACCCGGACGGTGGTCCCTGAGCCGGGAATGCTCCCGATGTCGACCGCCCCGCCGATCGCTTCGATGTTCGTTCGCACCACATCCATGCCGACGCCACGCCCCGACACGTCGGTGACTTTGGCGGCGGTCGAGAACCCCGGCTCGAAGATGTATTGAAGGACGCGTTCATCGGAGAGGAGCACGGCCTGTTCGGCGCTCACAAGCCCCTTGGCCACCGCTTTTTTCCGCACCACTTCGACCGGGATCCCGCCACCGTCGTCGCGGATCTCGACCATTACCTGACCACTCTCGTGGTAGGCCCGCAGCGACAGCCGGCCGGCCGCGGGCTTGCCGCGGGCCACGCGCACCTCCGGCGCCTCGATGCCGTGATCGACGGCATTGCGGACGAGGTGCGTGAGCGGATCACGGATCGTCTCGATGAGCGAACGATCGAGTTCCGTGTCGGCTCCATCGATCTCGAGGGTCACTTCCTTGCCGCAGGTCACGGCAAGGTCGCGGACGATGCGGGGAAACTTGCTGAACACCTGCTCGATCGGCTGCATCCGCGTCTTCATCGCCGCCGCCTGGAGCGACGCGGTGACGGTATCGATGCGATGGACGACCTTGAGGAGCTCGGGGTGCTCGTCCCCCCGGGTGGC
>CAJAYZ010000841.1 GCA_903949225.1 uncultured Planctomycetaceae bacterium | reverse complement strand
CGCTCGGCGACCTCGGCGGCGAGGCCGCGCGTCGTCGCGGAATTGAACCGGCTCGGCATGTTGACGCCGATGACGTTATCGGCCCCGAGAGCCTCGACGCAGAGCGCCGCGACGACGCCTGAGTCGATGCCGCCAGAGAGCCCGACGACGACCTTCCGCGCTCCGATCCGCAGCAGCGTCGCCTCGAGCCCCGCCACAATCGCCGCATGAACCTTGGCGATCTCAGGGGGATCGGCCACGAGGCCCGACACATTCGAAACGAGCCCCTCGGCGAACGTCGGCCCTTGGGCCACCTTGCGGCCGTCGATGTAGACGGGGCTTGCGCCGTCGAAAAGAAAGACATTCTTCCCGTTGTCTTGAGCGCCGGTCGCGTTGACATAGAAGCACTCGCAGCCGCGGGTCCGGGCGGCGAGGACGCGGTCGCGCTTCGCCTGCTTGCCGATCCCGAACGGCGAGGCGGAGAGGTTGACAATCACGTCGGCCCCCTTCGCCTTGAGGACGTCGACCGGCTTGAAGGCGTAGTCGCCGTCCCACAGGTCTTCACAGAGAAGGACGCCGATCTTCCGCTGGACACCACCGATCGAGAGCTCGAAGGGCGCGACGAGATCGGCAGGCGCGACGCCGAGTTCCTGGGCGAGCTTCGGCAGCGAATGAAAATGCCTCGCGTCGTCAAACTCGCGGTATTTGGGGAGGAGCGATTTCGGCGTAAACCCGGCAAACACGCCGTTGCCCACGAGCGCCCCATCGGCGGCGACAAAGGCAGCGTTGTATTTCCGCGTCCGCCCATCCTCGCCGCGGAGGCCGAGCGCCGGCACACGGCCGAGGATCGCCTCATGGCTGCCGAACACGGCCCGCACGTTCCCCCAGATCGCCGCACAGCGCCCGCGGGTGTGGGCGACGATCTCGTCGTTCATGGCCGCGAGGTCGCGAAGAAAGGCGTCGTTCTCCCATTCGTCGCCGAGGAGGTAGCCAGGGAGGGCCATCTCGGGGAAGAGCACAAGCGCCGCCCCGGCCGCACTCGCCTCATCGATGCCCCGAATGATCCGGGCGAGGTTCACCTCGGGGTTCCCGGGGATGACCTCCATCTGGCAGACGACGATCGCGCCGGGCGGCGTGGGGGCAAGTGCGGATCGAGGGAGGTTGGTCATCGAGGCGCAGGACGAAGGTTCAGATCGCAGAATCCCACCTAGGCAGGGCTCTTGATCATAGCGACTTAGGACCGCCAGGCTTCAAGGGCTCCGTCAGGTCGTTCTCTTCCGCCTGCCCCCCCGATTTCGCGAAACCAAGCTCCGTTCCTGATCATGATCTGCAGTCGGCGCACCAGACAACGAAAGCAGATCCACGCAGTCATCGAGTTCCCCTTTCCGGTCCGCGCCGGCACAAGCGGATCAGCAGAGAGATCAGCGAATGCACGAACCATTGCAGGAGGAAAGCGGCACACGCGGCTACGACGAACGTCGCAAGCCAAGTGCTCGGGGTGTTGCCTCTCTCGGCCGCGGCAGCGAGCGACACGTCGCTCACGCGAGGAAGCCCCGAAGTCCATGAGAGCACGAGCGACCACCCAGTCGCGGCGACCAGGCCCGCCACAACCGCCCAGATCAATCGCCACCGCAGAAGGCTCAAGAAGATTTCGCCAGACTTTCCGTGGGGTTTCATGACGTTCTTCATGCTATCCCCCCCGGGAACGATTTCCATCTGGCGGACGACGATGGCGCCATCGGGGTGAGGTGGAACTCGACGACGGGGGCACTGTGTGATCGAGAGGGCCGTGGGGCAGGGATCGGGGGAACGGTGGCGGACTCCCGCCGCGGCGTGATGGTGGCGAAACCACCGCATGGACAGCGCGAAAGCATCGCAGAAAACGCCCCCGGAACGACTTCTTGACCGATCTTGTCTCGTGGATCAGATCGGTCAGAACCCTCATCCGACGCGGATTCCCCGCAGTTTTGGCCGCCGGCGGACCGCCTGGCTCTGCCGGCGGCCCCATCGAGGAGGCCGAGGGTCCCCGCCAGGATCGGTCCGGGGCTTCTTGGCTGCCCGTGGAAAAAGTCATCTTTGACCGAACCGGCCATGGGGCAGCCGGGAGAAACGTTCCACTCGGAGAACCTCCGGTTTTCCCGAGTGCCGGGCACTCGCGACCGCCTCGTGCGGTCGGGCCGGCACTTGATCCACAGCCAGTTAGCCCTTGCCGTCCAGCCAATCGGTCAACCAGACCTCCAAAAATGGCGATCGGGCAAGCGTGACGCCTGCGGTCGTCGTTCCCTGCTCCTCGGCCTCCATGTCGATGAGCGAGACGGGATTCCCGTGCGTGAAGGCATCGACGACGGAATACACGGCACAGCCGCAGTAACAAAACGGAAGGCCCCCGAGCGGCCAACACCACGCCGGATCGTCGGGATCGCCCAGCCGGAAGCCCCGGTAAAGATCGATGACGTTGTTCCCCAAGTCGTCGGTGAATCCGCCGCCGACCCCGATCACGCCGTACCCTGGTCCAAAGCCACCGTTGGCAACTTCCAGATAGGCCCGACGGAGCAACGGAGGAAGCGAGAAGCCCAGCGATTTCTCCGCCTCGGCGATGCTTGCGGGGCTTGCCTTCGACGCAGCGGCGAACGGAAATCCCGTCGGTCCGATGCCTTGTGGGTCGCGGGCGAGCCGCTCAGCGAGCCTGGCGATGACGGCGCTCACTCTCACCGCCCTCCTCGTTCCCGCGACGGATAGAGTTCCAGCCCCAATCGCTCCGCCGCGGCGATCAGGTCGGGCGTGCCGGGGTCACCGTCGTCGAAGCCGTAGAACGCCACCCCAGGCATCTGTGGATACTCCTTCTTGACCGCCCTCACGAGCACCGACAGATCGTCCGCGGTCATCCGTCGCCCGGCCTTGTCGGCGCCGGCCGCGACGTAGCCAAAGCAGACGATGCACCGATCGATGAGCCCTGCCTTCTCCACCGCGTTGACACGATCCCTGATCCCGTCGAGCGTGAGCCCGCCGACGTCGGGAATGAATGTGTAGCCCTCGATGATCGCCAGATCGAACGTGCCGTCGGCGAGGAGCGCGAGGAACGTCTCGTCGGGCTGCGTGACCCACGCCACCACGAGGTTGTCGGGCCAGGTGGCCCGCGCGGCGCGGTAGCCCTCGGCGGCCAGCCTGCTCTCCTCCGCGAAGCTTTTACCGCCCGGATTCCACTCGTCGATTCCCACACCCGCAAAGCGAAACGGTTTGCCGTCGATGAACGGCTCGCACTGATCCCGGTAGTACTCCGGCTTCCCCTGCGAAAACTCCGACTGCGGTCCGAAGGCCCACTTGAGCGTGACCACGCCCTTGCCCGACCAGCGCTCCGCCACGTCCGCTTCGACGAGCGACGTGATCAGGTTCATGCCGACGTATACCTCCGGTCGGGTGTCGAGGAACTTGGGCTGGAACCAGGCCCGCACCGGCACGGGATGCCGGGGCGCCGCTGGCGGCGCGGCGTTCCCGCCGCGCGGCGCGACCGCCAGGCCACCCACCGCCACGAGGAGGCTGGCCACTGCCCCGCTCCTTCTCCGCAACCGCTCCATCGCTCCTCCGCTCCCGACGGTCCGGACCTCGTCAGCGTCATCCGCGCCGCACACCGCCGGACGCCCAACGTCTCGATTCTCGGCAGGGCACGGGCCGCTGCAACCCTGGTTCGCTGCGCCCGTCACACGAAGCGCACGTCGAGATCGCGAAATCCTTTTCGACTCATTTCGATGGGGTAATGGATGTCGTCCAGGGACGTGATGAGGCCCACCGGTACCGACCAGTCGTCGCCATCGTCAAGCAGCGTCGGCGTCGACGTGTCGTAGAGGAACGACCACATTCCGTAGTCAAACTGCCCGAGCACAACTTCATAGTCCTCCGAATCAGCCCACAAAACTTCGAGCGATGGATTGTCATAATAGACGTTTCGCCGCGGCGGACGGCCATCAACGGCCACACCATGTTCCGACATCCGGATGGCACGCGAATCAAGGTCGGCGAGCATCCGTTTCAAGCGAGGGACTTCGTTGATAGGATCAGTGATTTCGAACACCAACCCGACAGCCGTTTGATTCGCAATATCGACGAGCAAATCGGGCTGAACTCCTAGCAACTCGCCGCGATAGAGTCGAGCTTTCTCGACTTCGGGCAGGCCGTCGATTTTCTCTCGGTCGAAAGACTCCCATCGGCCGGGAGGCGGTCGAAACGTGACGGCAAGACGTCTGGGGCACAAGCCTTCGTCTATGGCTCCATCGGAATTCTCCGACATCACGGCACCTTCGGTTTGGGGAAGTTTGACATCGGCCCGGGGGGACCGGGGCTTTGGGCTGTCTGCTTGACTTGCAACCGCAATTGAACGTCGTTCACGAGTGAAGCTTCACCGCTGATGGAGAGCCCTTCGTACGTCTCCGACTCGACGACGAGTTGTTTACCCATCACTTCGAAGACAACCGTCACGATCTCCTGCGAGCCACTCAGGGCCCAGTCGCTCGACTTTTTGAACGCCCCCATCTCTCGGAGAACGTCGATCAGCGTGTCGCGAATTTCGTGATCACACTCGCGTCCGACAACGATCGCCTTCTCGGGCCCTGCGTTGTTTTTCACACGTCGGTTCCCTTCAATCGGAGCAAGCTGCGACAACCTTCGGTGGATACGTCGTCCACGACCGAAGCGGCTCTGCGTAGGCAGAAGACTCACACCGCGTTTGGCATCATCGACAAGCCGATTTCCCCGTTCCATCGACCTTTGGCTTTGAGGCCGAGGGATACATCTCCAGCCCCAATCGCTCCGCCGCGGCGACCAGGTCGGGCGTGCCGGGGTCACCGTCGTCGAAGCCGTAGAACGCCACCCCAGGCATCTGTGGATACTCCTTCTTGACCGCCCTCACGAGCACCGACAGATCGTCCGCCGTCATCCGTCGCCCGGCCTTGTCGGCGCCGGCCGCGACGTAGCCAAAGCAGACGATGCACCGATCGATGAGCCCTGCCTTCTCCACCGCGTTGACACGATCCCTGATCCCGTCGAGCGT
>CAJAYZ010000840.1 GCA_903949225.1 uncultured Planctomycetaceae bacterium | reverse complement strand
GAGCAGCGTGCGGCACTGTTGCAGCGCTACCGTGATCTGGCCAATCGCGAGATCGTGCTGGGACGCCACCGGCGGGCCGCCTACATCTTCGCCCGGCTCCTCGGCGATCACTCGTCCGCCGCCCGCGTGCTCCTCGACGGAGGACACTTCCGCGAGGCCGCCGTCCTCTATGACGAGACCCTGGGAAGGCCGGACCTGGCCGCCGCCGCACTCGAGCGCGGCGGGCTCCTCTCCGAGGCGCTTGTTCTCTACGAACGAGTCGGCGCGCACGAGAAGGTTGGGGATCTCTCGGCGATGCTCGGCCAGGACGAGGCAGCCGCACACGCCTACCGCCGCGCGCTCGAAGCGCGGCTCGCGGCCAGCGACCGCCTCGGTGCGGCCCGGATCCTCACCGCCAAGCTCCGGGAAAACGACGCGGCCCTCTCGGTGCTGGCCGCAGGCTGGCCGGATTCGTCGCAGGCCGTTGGCTGCGCGACCGGGCTGTTGAAACTTCTCGGCGATCTCGGGCGGCATGCCGCGACCCGGGACTACGTCTGCCGGATGGTGGGCGATGGGCGTGGGGGCGACACCCGAGCTCGAGCGTTGCTCGGGATCCTGCCGGCGGTCGCGCGTTCCTACCCCGACGAGGAGACGCGCCGGCTGGTTGCCGACCAGACCCGTCTCCTCGTCGCCGAAACCCTCTCCAAGCGGTCGGCGGCCGATCTGTCACCTCTGATGGGAACGCTGATGGGAGCGCTTGCCGCCCTCGAGCCGGGGGATCGCCTCCTCCGCCGCGACACGCAGCGCTATGCTGCCCGACGACCGACCGTGCGGGTGCCGCCGCAGCCGCGTTGGGCTCCCGGAAAGTGCGGGGTGGTGCCGAGGGGCGAGACCCAGCTGCCGCCGGGCCAATGGACGACGCTCGTTGCCGAAGGTGAAATGCTCTACGCCGCCGGCCGGAAGGGCCGACAGCTTGCGGTCATCCGGTTTGAAGCCTCAGGGAGCCTACAGACCGCCACCGACGAGACATGGTTCGTCGGAAGCGATCTCGAGGCAGGGCGACGCGATCCGCTCGTGCTGCTGGCCGTGTCAGCCCGTATCGGCCGGGTCGTGCTCCAGCCGGCGTTCGGCTTTGCCATTCCCGTCGAGGCCACGCTCCCTGCCTGTGGGGTTGAGCCAGCGCTCGTGGTCGGGAGCCATGCGGCCTTCGCCGGGCGGACCAGCGTGCCCTTCGTGGCGGGCGTGGCTTATGGGTCGGAGATGGCCCTCGACATCCTCCGCGCTCGGGGCGACGGAGCCGAGAAAGCGGCGTGGATCTGGGAACGGCACGACGCGGCGACCGGCGCGCTCCTCGGGACGTGGCAGCTTCCACCTGTCGGGCTCCATGGACGGAATCTCCCTGCGGTGGCCTTCCGCGACCATGCAATCATCGTCGGGCATGACAAGGAGATTCTCGTCATGGGAGTCGACGGCCAGTCGCGATCGATCCCCTCGTCGGGGCCGGTGTTGCGGGTGGCCGCCACGACGCACGGCGAACGCGTGGTCATCGCCGCATCGCTTCAGGACGGGGGGATCTTCGTGTCGGGCGACCTCATCGCGAGATTCGCCTGGGGGCTTCATGCCCCGCTCTGCTGCTTTCTCGACGGCGATCTTCTCGTCGCCGCCGGCGAGGGGGAGATCGAGGTGTACGCTGTCGACGGGGGACGCGTGTTGCTCGTCGCTGCGTTGAAGGATCGAAGCCTCGCACCCGTGGCGATCACTCCGTGTGGCGGCCGGTCCCCCGGCTTCGCCATCCTCGCTGCCGACGGGAAGGTGTCGTGGTTTGGAATTCAGGCCGGACTGCAGAAGAAGCTGTCATGAATCGGTGTCGTCGGATCGGGCCCTGAAAGATTTCCACGCCGAAAGAAGGCGGCCGGGGCCGTTTCCGTGTATGATCTTCAGGATCTGGAATGCAGTTCCCCTTTTGGGGGCCGCGTCGCACCGATTCGCTTGCCTGAATCGCCTTAAAAAAGCTCTCTGGCCCGCGACTCAATCGGTCGGCCCGGTGCCTTGAGTTCTCGTCATCCCGGCTTGGTGGGCCACCACGTTGGCCAATGGCTTTTCGCGGCCCGAAACTTTCTTCGGGCTGCTGGGACGATCCTCGAGAACGAAACGCGACATGGCAAAGAAACTGTACGTTGGCAATCTGAATTACAAGGTCACCAACTCATCCCTGGAAGGTTTGTTCACCGAATTCGGCACCGTCCGCTCGGCCCAGGTGGTGATGGATCGTGAGACCGGCGGAAGCAAGGGCTTCGGCTTCGTGGAAATGGCTGATGATCAGGCCGCTCAGGCCGCGATCCAGGCGCTCCACGACCGCGATGTCGACGGGCGTCGTCTCGTCGTCAACGAAGCGCGTCCGCGCGAAGAGCGTCCGGGTGGGTTCGGCGGCGGTGGCCGTCGTTAATCCAGGCTCTGATCAACGGTGAGCGTCGGTGGGGGACGGTCTCTGGACCGTTCCCCCCGACGCTCCCATGGTCGTTTCTCGCTGCACCCGTCCATCCCGCACCACTTCAAGAGGGCTCCCATGTCTCACAAGAAGCCCATCCCGCCCGTGGCTGCAGGTGCAGCGCCGCGTCCCCGTTGCCCGGTCTGCGGTATGGCGACCTACTCTCGCAGCGGTACGCACCCGCAGTGCATGCAGACCAGCCACGATCGCCTCCTCCGCCAGGCGAACAAGCCGCCGGTCGTGCCCCCGGCCGCTGGGGTCTGACGACCGGCTTGCCGCTCTCCTGTTTCTTTTCCGTGGGGATTCGTGCGCGAGAGAGGCAGCGGGCGGTGTCGCGCTCGCTGGCGGCTGTCTTGATCGCATCCGGACGGTCCCATGCGGACGGAGTGCTTTTCCGGCGGCGTCGTAGTCAGCGATGCAACGCTCAAGCGTCCTCGATGTCAGCGGCGGGCAAGTCGCCGGCTGCGATCGCTTCCGTGAGTCGCTTGTGGTCGCTGGCTACGAAGTGGGACTCGGCGACCGAGAACACCTCCACGGCGTCGGCAAACGCCTTTCCCTCGCCGAGATAGGCAGCGATGGCCACCGTGTCGCCGCTGCGGGCATGAGCCTGGGCCAGCGTGCGGGCACAGAGATCGGCGTAGAGCTCGAGCGTGGCGAACTTGGCCGATTCGACGTCGAAGGCCCCCTTCATGTCGTGGAGTTGCCGCCCGTAGAAGTGCCGGTCGGGGTCGGAGACGCCATCGACCCAGCCGAGGAACAGGTCGGAGACCGCCTGCATGAGCTTCTGGCCGCGGACGATCCGCTGCCCCTCGTGGGCGATCCTTGGGAAAGCGCCCGTCGACTTCACGTGTGGCGCGAGCACCGACTGCGTTGCCTCCTTCGTCTGGAGGATGATTTGGTCGTCGGCGTCGCGCCCCTCGAGAAGGACCACGAAGCAGCGGGTGCCGATGCTTCCCACCCCGCCGACCCTCGTCGCAAAGTCGATCCATGCGTAGCGGCTGGCGATGGCTTGGTGCTCGGGCGGCAGGGTCTCGATGTAGGCCTGATAGCCGGCCGCAAGACTGGCGCGTCGGGCCTCGTCGTCGCAGCGCACGAGCACGGGTGGCTTCGACTTGAAGCGGCGCTGGCCGTCGACCTGCTCAGTGAGCCTGGCGATCGCCCGCTCCTGCGTGCGACGTCTGGCCTTCTCGAACACGGCCGCCGCATCCTTGGCCGGGGCAGCGGAATCGGATTCATCCGCCAGGCTCTCGATGTCGGCGGCCGTCATCCTTTCGTAGAGCGCCCCCACCGTGGGCTTCTCGGAGAGATTTCGGATCGAGTTGCGGTAGGTCGTGGCCACGCGGCGGGCCAGGGCGGCGGCCGTGCCCGGCTCGTCCCGGGCGTGGAGGCAGGTCACGAACGACGTCGCCAGCCGCAGGACGTCCCATTCGAACGGGCCGGGGTGGGTCTCGTCGAAATCGTTGACGTCGAAGACGAGATCCCGCTCGGGTGAGGCATAGATGCCGAAGTTCGACAGATGGGCGTCGCCACAGAGCTGAACGATGAGATTCGTGCTCGCCCGGCCCCCGAGCGTGGCGGCCATCAATCCGGCGGAGCCGCGAAGCGTGGCGAGCGGACAGGTGGCCATGCGGGCATGGCGCAGCGGGAGAAGCTCGGGGAGCCGGTCACGCCCCTCGGCTTGGAGCAATTTCACGATGTCTGGCCGGCGTTCCCGGGCCGGTGGATCGCCAAGGTGGGCAAGGGGCAGATCCCGCGCCTGCTGCCGGCCGAGCTCCATCCGGTCATCGAGGGTGAGACGGCGGGGAGCGGCTGGCGGTGTGGCGTTCATGGTCGTCATCGTAGCATTGCATCGGCACGCCGACCGGTTCTCCGCCTCCGCGCACGTCCGGGACCGCAGGCACGGATGGCCCCGGTGGCGGGGACGGAGATCAGCGATAATGTCTTCGAGTACACTGGCGGCGACGCCGGCACCGCCGCGGCCTTGAGCCGTTGGTGTAAGCCAAGATGGAGCGGTCGATGGGCTCGGTCACGACGCGGTTGAACCGCGGGTGAACGCGAGCCGGCGCGTTCCGGCCATCGATCGATCGTCCTCGGAAGCGGGCCCCCGAATGACGCGCGGATCGACCGCCACTTTCATCGCGCTGGAGATTCTCTGTCTCGCGGCCACTCAGGGCTGGGGGGGATGGCCCTGGACCGCGATCGGCGCCACGGCGATCGGCATGTTGGCCGTCGTCGATCTCCGTCCAGCATCGCTGGCGATGGTGGTACCGAGCCTCGTCTGGCTGGCCCTCTTTCGGGCCACCGGCAACCGCGAACTCTTCTTCCCCTTCACGATCCATCTGGCGAGCCTCGTGGCGCTGTGCTTGGGTCGGGAAAACCTCTGGCGAGGGATGGCCGGCGGAGGGCTGATCGGAAGCATGTTCCTGGTCATTCGCGCTCTCCAGCAGGCAAGCGTCAAGGTGCTGGGGGTGGAGTCGGTCGTGACCGCGCTGATCCTCGGCCTTGTTGTGGCGACGCTGCCGGCGATCCGGGGAAGAGACGCCGTGGGGG
>CAJAYZ010000839.1 GCA_903949225.1 uncultured Planctomycetaceae bacterium | reverse complement strand
GTGCCGCTCGGTGCCGCACTGGTGGCCGCTGGAGGTCGAGACTCTCTCGACGTCATCCGCGCTGAGCTGTTGCGCCTCGGGATCCCGCCGGATCGTTGGGAAGACTTTCTCACCCGCTCGCTGTTGGCACTGCGCGGCTGGGCCGGAATGATGCGGAGCCTCGAGGAGCGGCCCGACCGGGCACCAGTCGTGGAGGTGCCCGCTCGGGTCGTTGACTTCTTGGCGCTGCGGCTGATCTGCGACCGCGTCGCCACGTCGTGGGCCGCCGGGCAGCTCGGCGTCCCCCTCGCCGCAGATGGGGATCCACGCCAGGGTTTCGCGGCCTGGTGGGTCGAGCTCCAGGATCGGTATCCGTGGTTGCAGGGCCAGGGAACGCTCGCTCGCTCGCTCCTCCTCCATCAGGTCGCCCAGCTCCTCGGGATGACGCCCGCCGACATCCGCGAGCTTTCCGAGAACGAGCTTCTCGAGCTCGAGGGGGAGATTCGCAACTTCGGCCCGCTCACCAGGCGCCGCCTCCTCCATGCCGCCTACGAGCGGCGCTACCGCACCGAGCTGCTCGATGCCCTCGAGCTCCATGCTCTCTCGACGGGCTGGCCGCCGCCGGGGCGTTCCTGGCTCCAGGCGGTGTTCTGCATGGACGAGCGTTGCGAATCGTTTCGCCGTCATCTCGAGGAGCTCGGGCCCGATGTCGAGACCTTCGGCACGGCGGGGTTCTTCGCGGTGCCGATGTCATTTCGGGGGATCGACGACTGGCATGCCTCGCCGCTGTGTCCGATCGTCGTCCGCCCCGGTCACACCGTCGAGGAGGTGCCCGACGACGGAGCCCGCCGCCTCCATCACCGCCACCGCGAAGTGGCCCGTCGCCTCGGCCAGGTGAAGGAGGGGATCTCCTCCGGGAGCCGAACGCTCGTCGGCGGGAGTCTCTTGGCGATGGTGGCCGGGTCGCTCGCGGCCGTGCCGCTGGTGGCGCGGGTCGTGTCGCCGCTGTCCTCCGACCGGATCTGGCGCTGGGCCAATGGGTTCGCCCGTCCCCCCGTTCCCACCCGCCTCCTCCTCGAGCGGACCGACGACACGCCGCTTGCCGACGGCACGCTGGCCGGTTTCAACGTCACGGAGATGGCCGGCTGCGTACGGCGCGTCCTCGAAGACATCGGGCTGCGGAGCGGCTTCGCCAGGCTCGTCGTCATCCTCGGCCACGGCTCCTCGTCGCTCAACAATCCCCACGAGAGCGCCTACCACTGCGGAGCGTGCGGCGGCGGGCCCGGCGGCCCCAACGCCCGGGCCTTCGCGCTGATGGCCAACGATCCACGCGTCCGTGCGCTCCTTGCCGACGGCGGGCTGTCGATCCCCGACGATGCGGTGTTTCTCGGCGGCATGCTCGACACCTGTGCCAACACCGTCACCTGGTATGACACCGCCCGCGTGCCGGCGAGCCACGCCGACGATCTCGCCCGCCTCCACCGGGCCTGCGAGCACGCCTGCGGCGCCGATGCCCAGGAACGCTGCCGGCGCTTCGACTCCGCGCCGACAGGCCCCACCCCGGCGCTGGCGCTGGCCCATGTCGAGGGGCGCGCCGTCGACTTGGCCCAGGTGCGGCCGGAGCTCGGGCATGCCACCAACGCCGTCTGCATCGTCGGCAGGCGCCAGCGCACCCGCGGGCTCTATCTCGACCGCCGCGCGTTCCTCGTCTCCTACGATGCCGATTCCGATCCCTCGGGCGAGATCCTCACCCGGACGCTCGCCGCTGTCGGCCCGGTCGCCTCTGGGATCAACCTCGCCTACTACTTCTCCGCCGTCGACCGCCTCCGCTTCGGCTGCAACACGAAGCTCCCCCACAACATTGCCGGTCTCGTCGGCGTCATGGATGGCCACGCCAGCGACCTGCGCACTGGTCTCCCCTGGCAGACGGTGGAGATTCATGAGCCGATGCGGCTCCTGCTGGTCATCGATGCCCCGGCCGAGCGAATCCTCGCCGCCGCCGATCGGCTCCCGGGGGTAAAGCACTTGTTTGTCAACGGCTGGGTGCAGCTGGCGGTGTGGAAGGAGGACGGCACGCTCGCTGTCTTCGACGGCACGACCTTCCGCCACCACACAAAGGAGAGCTCCCAGCTGCCGATCGTCGATCGCTCGATCACCTGGTTCCGAGGGAAGCACGGTCATCTCCCGCCAGCGCAGGTGTTGGCGGCCGCCACGCCGGCCCGCCGGCGACAGCCATCGGGCCCCCGTCCGGCCGCGGTCGGCGAAGACCCGGCGGGGTGAGGAGCGGGGCCAGGGGCGGGTCTTAGGAGCGGTGGTATGCTCGGGAAAAGTCGGCGGAGCAAGTCAGCTCTGCCAGACCCTCCGGAGCCTTGCTGTGACCTCCTGCACCCCATTCGGGCGCTTGTCGCTCTCCCGCCGCTTTGGCCCTGTGCTCTGCCTCGTTGTGATGGCGATTCGGGCAGCGGCCCTCTCCGCCGCGCCTCCGACCCCGGACGATTGGCCCTGCTGGCGCGGCCCGACCCACGACGGTCAGGCAAGTGCCGGGCAGGTCGTGCCGCATTCCTGGGGCGACGCCGAGCATGTCATCTGGACGGTCGATGTTCCGGGCCGCGGCAACGGCTCGCCGACGGTCGTGGGGAGCCGGGTCTATCTCGCCACCTGCGACGAGGCGACCGGCAGCCAGTCGGTGCTCGCGTATGACCGGGCCACCGGCAAGCAACTTTGGCAGCGTCAGGTCCACGCCGCAGGGGCGATGC
>CAJAYZ010000838.1 GCA_903949225.1 uncultured Planctomycetaceae bacterium | reverse complement strand
TGATGTGGAAGCGGCCCCTTTGCCGCCGGGAGCGTTCCCGAGGCTATTCTGATGCCTGACCGAGGGGCCGGGCCGTCAGTTTATGGAGGGGGAGGGAACGATGAGAATCTCGAGGAAATGCCGGGGGATCCTTACGGCCGTTTCGGCCTTGATGTCGGGCGCCGCCGCGGTCGGTTCTCTGACGACTCTGGCGTCGGCGCAGCCGGCCCCACCGGCGGTTGCCGAAGCTGCGGATCAGGCCGACAGCCGGCTCGCTACGATCCTCGAGGGGCATGCCGCAGACGTCGGGAGGCTCGAGACGCGCGTCCGTGCCGCGCGGGGCAAGCTCCTCACCGAGACGATCGATCGCCTCCAGAAGCTCCAGGATGAGCATTGCCGCGCCGCTCGGCTCGACGCAGCGCTGGCCGTTCGGGAGGCGATCCGCGGCTTACAACGCGAGGCCGACGTGGTCGCTGCTTCGCCGGCCCAACCATCGACGGCGGCACCTCCCGGTCCCGATTCGCTCACCCGGCTGGCGACGAAGATCGGCGACACCTACCTCTTTACGATCACTGGGGCGAATCGGGGCAGCATCTGGGGAACCGACGTCTACACCCTCGACTCCAATCTTGCCGTCGCGGCCGTCCACGCCGGGGCCCTGGCCGTCGGTGAGACCGGTGCCGTGAAGGTGACGATCGTCGACTCGCCAGCGGAGCATGTCGGCTCGCACCGTCATGGCATCACGACGGGCAGCTGGCCGCGCTATCGGATGAGCTTTCGGGTCGAGCGAGTCGGCGCCGTGCCGGCTGTGACGGTGCCCGGCGTGGCCTTGCCCGCTGCCGCGGTCGGAGCAGGGGCGCAAGCCCCCCCCGGGGCCCGGCCTACCGCGCCGGCGCTGCCGAACTTTCCCGCGATCCCGCTGACGCCGGCGATCCCACGAGTGCCCGCCCGTCCATTGTCGCCGTCCGAACATGCCCCGCCGCCCCCAACGGCGGCTGAGCCGATCCCGGCGGAGGCCGAGCCGTCTCCTCCTGCGACGAGCGAGCCGGCGGCCCCGCGCCGGCCGTTTGACTGAGTCTGACGTTCGTCCCGAAGGCTCGCCGAGCAGGTGCCGTTGGGCTGGCGGGTGGCGGGACGGTAGATTTTCAAGCTTCATACTTCCGACCCCCGAGGGCCCTTTCAATGATCCGCATCGTGCTTGCCGGCTTCTTCCTCTCGCTCCTCGGCATGGCCGTGGCCGCCGCCGCCGAAAGCGACACCCGGCTCTACGAGATGCGCGTCTATTGGGCGGCGCCCGGGAAGCTCGATGCCCTCCATGCCCGGTTTCGCGACCACACGACGAAGCTCTTCGCGAAGCATGGCATGACGAACGTCGGGTATTTCGTCCCGGTCGGCGACAACCCCGAGCGGAAGCTCGTTTACTTTCTCGCCTATCCCGACCGGAAGGCCCGCGATGCCTCCTGGGCCGCCTTCGTGAACGACCCGGAGTGGAAGGCGGCCCACGCCGCCTCGGAGAAGGATGGCAAGCTCGTCGAGAAGGCGACCGAGACCTTTCTGACGACGACGGATTACTCCCCCGCGCTCGACACCAAGCCGGGCAAGGATTCGCGCGTCTTCGAGCTCCGCACTTACACCTCGACGGCCGGCAATCTCCCCGGTCTCAATGCCCGCTTCCGCGATCACACCGTCAAGCTCTTCGCCAAGCACGGCATGACGAATCTCATCTACTGGAACCGGGCCGAGGGGCAGCCGCACGCCGATCGGATGCTTGTCTATCTCCTCGGCCACGACTCGGTCGACGCGGCAAAGGCATCGTTCGACAGCTTCCGCCAGGATCCCGACTGGGTGACGGCCCGCAAGGCTTCCGAGGAGAAGGCAGGGGGCTCGCTCACCGAAGCAAAGGACGGCGTCCTCTCGGAGTTCCTCGTGCCCACCGACTACTCGACCTGGAAGTGACCGCAGCCCCGCGGGGCTTGCCGGCTCAGCGCGCCTCGGCCGGTTGCGGTTGGCCTTCGGCCCGCCACAGCCGCCAGCGGATCTCTGTCCCCTCGGGGGCGTAGACAACCAGCGGCAGGCGGCTGTTGTAACGGACGAGCATCCGCGGCCCGGGGGCGAAGGCCTTGACGGTCGGCGTGCCGGCAGTGGGGGCGATCCGGGTCGAGAGCGGAGCCCCGAGGGCATCAACCTCGAAGTAGGAAAAGCCCCAGCCGGGAATGT
>CAJAYZ010000837.1 GCA_903949225.1 uncultured Planctomycetaceae bacterium | reverse complement strand
CTTCTTCCTTGGCAGGGATCGAAACCTGGCTGTGGATCGATTCGAGGGCGATCTTCCGCTCTGAGACGGCTCGGGCGAGACGATCGGCAATCACGGGGCGCCGATCGATGAGCTGGGCGACCGTTTCCCGGGCGAGCTCGTAGATCAGCACGGGAGTGGCCGTGCGGACGTCGGCCCGGCGGGGCTCGCCGGTGAGGAGTGACATCTCCCCGAAGAAATCCCCGGGGCCAAGGGAAGCGACACGCATCGGATCGTCGGACGGCTTCGGTCGTACAAGCACATCGAGCGTCCCTTCGGCGATCACGTAGAGGGTGTCACCTTCGTCCCCCTGGGCGATGACGAGGGTGTTGGCGGGAAGCATGAGCCGGCGGAGGTCTCCGGCGAGCGCGAGACGGTCAGCGGCTTCGAGCGAGGCAAACAGGGCCGTGCGGGAGAGCAGGGCAGCCCTCGTCTCGGTGTTCGCATCGACATCTTCCCGCTCGGGGAGCCGTTCGTAGAACACCTCGGTCTTCTCGATCGCGGGCGCCAGCCCAGCCACGGCCATGTGCTGGAGCACCCGGGTCATGACGGCATCGCGGGCCGAGGCGGGAGAGAGAGGATTCCACGGCTCGATCCAGTAGCGGATCAGATACTCGATGCCCCGCTCCGTGGTGGTGTTGACGAGAACGACCGGCGAACGGTCGATGAATCCAGCCGTGCCCGCCAGCGACCGGACGCCGCCGAGGAGGATGCGTTTGGCCCGGTCGCAGGGGATCCTCGGATCGAGTTCGATCGTGCACTGGTATCGGGTGGCCAAACTCGGACGGGAATAGTTTGTCACGATCCGTTCCGCCAGCATGGTGTTGGGGACGATGACAAGCGTGCCGTCTTCCGTTTCGAGCGTCGAAGATCGCCAGCCGATCTCGCGGATCTTGCCGGTTATGGGGGGGGTCGTGGCGGGCACCTGAACCCAATCGCCGAGGACGACGTTGCGGTCGCAATTGATCGCCAACCCGGAAAACAGATCGGAGAAAATCCCCCGCACGGCAAGGCCGAGAACCACGCCGCCGGCGCCGAGCGCGGCCAGGAATCCGGCCACGCTCTCATCAAACACCACCCCGACGATGATCGAGATGCCGGTCAGGAAGACGACCACCGACACCATTGTCTTGAGGATCGCCGGCACCTTGCCGCCGAGGGCTCGCGAGACGAGACGGTCCCAGATGACAGCGTCGATGAGCCGATTGACGAGTTGGGCGCCGGCGAGCACGGCCAGCGACGAAAAGAGTTGTCGCAGCCAGGTCGTCCCCGCCTCGGTCTCAGTGATCTCGAGGAGCGCTTCGAGCGGACGAGCGAGCCAGATGCCGAGCAGGGAGACGCCAACAACAGCCAGGGCGGCAATTGTTGCGGCGCTGAGCTTGCGTTGGGATGTCATGGGTGATCCGCGGAAGAAACAAGCAGCCGACCCATGTCGCACCCAGAGGTGCTTTCAATCGAGCACAAGTACGAACAGGCCAATGCGCCCACCTTTCGCGTGGCCTTTAGGGTAAAGATACAGGGCAGCAAAAAAGCGGCGTGCAGGACCGAAGTGTAGTCTGTGCTTTGTCTGTGAGCGGCGTATGAGACGGCCATTTTTGCTCGTTTTTTAAGCCCGTTTGCTGCGGTGGCACCGGCCGATGGAGGGGCTCCGGGCATGGCGCCTTGACGCCAGAAAGGCAGCTCAATCGGCGGGCGGCGATTGGGGATCGCGGCAGCCCGGAGGAGGGAAATTGGCGTCGACCGGGAGGGGGGGGCGGGGTACGATTCACGACCTTCCAGGATGTTCCCGCGCGAAAGGATTCGCCATGGTTTCAGTTGTGTGCCATCGTCGTGCCCACCGATTCGGTTTGGGCGCATCTCTCGGCCTGGGATCGATCGCCGCGATCCTCCTCCTCGCCCAGCCGGCCGCCGCCCAGCTGACCCCCTTCGGCCAGCCGGCCCAGCCGGTGCAACTCCAGCAGCCGCCTTTCCAGACGATCCCT